>JAITAJ010000320.1 GCA_031284185.1 Accumulibacter sp.
TAGCGGGTAGCGCTCCGAGAGGTGCTCGTCCAGCGCCCGGATGAACTTGCGTTTCATGCCTAGCGGCACGTTCCAGACGAAGCGCATGAGAATCCGGCTCGTGTCGTCGTCGCGCAGCAGGAGTTCCCAGAAGCTGACGGTGAACTCCTTCGAGAGATCGTCTTGGCGGAATTCGGCGGCAACCGCCGCCATGCCGTCGGAAATGAACATCTCGCGAAAGGCGCGCGGGTCGTTGAACAGGCGGCGGCGCAAGAGATCCATCTGCCGGGAGAAGCTCTCGACGGCCGCCGTCCGTTCCAGCGCTTCGATTTCCGAGCGCGTGGCCTCCAGCGCGCTGCTCGCGGCGAGGTAGTGCTTGAGGTCGTCCTGGCGGAAGGGTCGGATCGATCCAGGGTTCAGAGCGCTCATCGTATGATCTCCGCGTCGCAGTTGGCCGAGACCCGCTTGATGCGGGCCGTGAGTTCAGGGGTGACGGTCACGTTCTCCAGCACGCCCGGAATCAGCCGCGCCGCTTCGCGCGACTCGCCGCCGACCACGATCCGCGTCTTCTCGAAAAGCTCGGGAATGTCCTGGTAGCAGGTCTTGCAGTTCGTACATTTCGTCGGGTCCTCGATCGTCACCGGCGCGGCATTGGCGGTTTCCGCGGCAGCCGCCGGCGCGGCGGCGGGAGCGGAGACGGAGGCCACCGGTACCAGCGGAATCGTCCCGCCGAATCCGGCGACCGGCGCCTTGCTCGACGCGGCCAGGTCGGACATGGCGCGGGCGATGGCGTCCAGCGAACCGTCGTGGCGCTCGGCGGATTCCCTGATCTCGGCCTGCAAGGCGTCGATCGCCGCGCGGTGCGCGGCATCCATGCGCGCCACGTCGAGACCGGCCAGACATTGCAGCCTCTGCCAGTTCGCGCGCCGCTCCGCGCAGAGCGCGACGAGGCTCTGCGATACGCCGTACCTGACCAGGCGCCCGGCCTCGACCGAGTAGACGAAGGGCGTCCTGCCCGCGCGCGCGGCCTCCGGCAGATCGAGGTATTCCGGCACCGGAACCAGGTTCGCGGCATCGTCCTTGAGTTTCTTGAGCTGTTTCCGGAAACGGATTTCACTCAGGGCGAAATCGGCCGGCGTGAGTTCGACCTCCAGCAGCTTGACCTCGCCGCTCTCGCCGCGGTATTCCAGCGCGCCCTTGGCCCAGGTCTTGTCCGGCTCCGGGTTGCCGTCGAGCGAGAAGGTCTCGGAGAGCGTCTGGCCGCGCCGCGGATCGTGCACGAACACCGGGTTCAGGCGGCTTTCCACCGCCAGGCGCGCCTGCCGGGCCGAGACGTTGTCGGCGATGCCGTGCTCGCCCTGGCACGGCGTATAGACGTCGAACACCGCCGCGCCGTCGTCATAGTTCAGGAACTCCAGCGCGTTCTTCAGATAGTGCCCTTGCAGCGCCGTGGTCGTCGCGCAGACGAAGACCTTGGGATGGAAGGCGGCGATCAGGGAGAGTTCCTTGCGCGCTTCCCGCTTGCCGCTGGAAGCCGAACCGATCCGGGCGAGGTCGGAATCCTGGCCGGTGAAACTGGCCGTCGAGGCTTGCCCGCCGGTATTGGAATACGCCCCGGTATCGAGGACCACCACCTTGATCGGCGTGCCGCTCGCCAGGATGCGCGAGAAAGCGCCGAAGCCGATGTCGTAGGTCGCGCCGTCGCCGCCGATGGTGATCACCGTCGGCAAGAGCGAGAGTTCTTCCTTGGTGAATTGCGGCCACGACAGGTAGCGGAATTCCTGGTCGTACCGCTCCGGCACGCAGGCGTCGGCAAGTTCGAGACGCGCGAGGCGCAGCGCCCGCACGTCCGGCACGTGCTGCGCCGCCACGCCCTCGAAGAGGCCCTTGGCCAGCGGCTGGGCATCCTGGAACAGGCTGTTCACCCACGGATCGTTATAGGCGTTGAACGGGAAGGTCGAGGCATAGACGCTGCTGCAACCCGTCGAATTGGCGATGATCGCCCCGGCCGGACCGTTGCCGGTCGGCCCGCCTTCCTGGAGATACAGGCGTTTTTCCAGCGTGGCGATGATCTCCCCGATGCGCCGGCTGCGTTCGGCCTCGCTCTCGCCGAGCGAGGAGCGCTTGGCCGCAAGATCGGCGATCAGCTTCTCCAGTTCGGCGGTGTGCTTGCGCCGGCGCTTGTCGGTGATCGCGCGGTTGGCCGCCACCACCAGACGGATCGCCGTTACCTCGCCGCAGCCGCGGCAGGCGCCGTGGCCGCCGGTCGTCGAATAATAATTGTCGCGGTCGAGCAGCAGGCGCTTGATCTCGCCGCCAGACTCGATGGCGTTTTCGACGAAACGCGCCGGTGTTTTCGGCGTCCGGCTCATGAAATCGAAACGTTCCTGCAAGGTGTCGAGCAAGGCGGCGTCCTGTTCGCGGCTCTTGAGCGCGCCGGGGCCGCAGACCTCGACGCATTCCAGGCAGCCGGTACACTTCCACGGGTCGATGGTCACCGAATACAGGCCGCCGCTGCCGGGACTCACTTTCTCGGCGGCGTCGAAGAAAGGCCGGGTGCGGGCGACCGGGAACGCGGCCAG
>JAITAJ010000322.1 GCA_031284185.1 Accumulibacter sp.
AGGTAGAGATTGCCATGCTCGATCTGGAAAATAGCCGCCGCCGCTGGCGTTCCAAGAACGCCTCGCAACATGACATGCGCCAATACGCGCGGCATCGCGGCAACATGCCGGAAGCCGACCTGCTGTTTTTCCGGCAGGTTTATCAAGGCTTGCTGGAAAGTGGGCGTTTTTCATGGACGGCAAGATCCCTGAAGACGATTTCCCGGTTCGCAATGCGGTTTGCGGGCACAGCCTGATTCCCGGCTTCCTGGTCATATTGGCGGAAAAGCATTGGAACGGGGGAGAACGTCCAGCGGACATCGCGGCATGTCTGGGACGGACGCCTCCGCCCCTCACGAGCGATACTTCAAATAAGCGACCTTGTGCTCGGTGAAAAACTCGATGCCGGTGCGCCCGCCCTCGGGGATTCCCGAACCGGATTCCTTGATGCCTCCGAAGGAGAGCTGGGGTTCCTTGTAGGCCGATACCATGTTTACGTGGGTGAGGCCCGCCTCGGTCTTTTCCACGAAGCGCATCGCCCGTTCAAGATCCTTCGTGTAGATCGACGACGCCAGGCCGAAGCGCACCCCGTTGGCGATGGTCACGGCCTCGTCGAAGCCGTCCGCCGTGAATACCGAAAGCACCGGCCCGAAAATCTCCTCCTGGGCGATCGTCATCCCGGGGTTGACTTCGCCGAACACCGTCGGCTCGATGAAGCAGCCGTCGTCCAATCCTTCTCCCGCGGCGCGGCGTCCGCCGGTGAGGAGTTTTGCGCCTTCCCGCCTCCCTTCCTCGATGAAGCCGAGGATGTTTTTCATCTGCTGCGCGCCGCAGACGGGACCCAGGGTCGTCGCGGGGTCCAGGCCGCTGCCCAGCTTGAGCGTCCGCGCCCTGGCGAGCACCGCTTCGACGAACTCTCCGGCGATCTTTTTCGCCACGATCACCCGGCTGGTCGACGTGCACCATTGCCCCGCACAGGCAAACGCCGCCGTCGCGCAGGCGCCGGCGGCTTCGTCGAGATCGGCGTCTTCGAGGACCACCATCGGGTTCTTGCCGCCCAGCTCCAGTTGTGTGCGCACCAGGCGTCCGGCGGCCAACTGGTTGATGTGGATGCCGACACTCGTCGATCCGGTGAAGGAAATCGCCTGGATGCGCGGATCCTTGAGCAGCGATTCGCCCGCTCCCGAACCGCTGCCGGTGATGCAGTTGAGCACGCCCGGCGGCAGTCCCGCGTCCGCGAACAGGCGCGTGAATTCCAGACCGACGTTCGGCGTCAGGCTCGCGGGTTTCAGCACCACCGTGTTTCCCGCGATGAGCGCCGGCGTGCACTTTCTGCCCGGCACGTTGAACGGAAAGTTCCACGGCGAAATCACCGCGCAGACGCCCAGCGGCCGCCGGTACTGATAGGCCAGGACGCCCGGCAGCGCCGAAGGGGCGATCTCGCCCAGAGCGCGCAGGCCCTGGTGAATCTGGTACTCCATTTCCTTGATCGCGGAGACGATCTCGCCCCGCGATTCGGCGAGCGTCTTGCCGTTCTCGATGGTGATGACCCGGGCGATGCGCTCCGTCCGTTCGCTCATCAGCGCCAGGGCGCGCTTCAAGTATTCGCCCCGGGCGTGCGCCGTCAGGTCGCGCCAGGCCGGATACGCGGCCTCCGCCGCATCGACCGCGGCGCGGACGTCCTCATTCGTCGAGCGCGGATAGCGCCCCGTCACCTCGGATAGCCGGGCCGGATCGTGATGCTCGTCGAGGGAGCCGTCGCTCGCGGCCTGCCACTTTCCCGCGATGTAATTCTGATGCGTCTCTACTGTGCCTGGATTCGTGCTCATGATTTCTCCCATGATTGTTCAATAGGCATTTTCGTAAATCTGCCGTACATCCTTGACGGTGATCGTGCGCGGGTTGTTGTTCATCAGCCGCGTGACTTCCATCGCGCCTTCGGCCATCTTCGGAATCGCGTCTTGCGGGATGCCGAGGTAGCGCATCCCCTGCGGGATGCCGACGTCCGCCGAGAGCTCCTTGACCGCCTTGATCGCCAGCAGCGCGGCCTCGCGCCGGGAAAGCCCGCGAGTCTCTTCGCCGAGCGCCTCGGCGATCGCGGCGTACTTGTCGAGGTTCGCGGGCAGGTTGAATTCCATCACCGCCGGCAGCAGCACCGTGTTCGCCAGCCCGTGCGGTACGTTGAACGTCCCGCCCAGCGGGTAGGCCAGCGCATGGACGGCGGCGGTATTCACGCTGCCGAGGCACATTCCGCCCAGGGTGGCGGCGCGCGCCATGCCCGAGCGCGCGTCGAGGTCGATGCCGCAGGCCACCGCGCGGCGCAGGTGGCGGCCCGTCTGGCGGATCGCCTCCAGCGCCAGCGCGTCGACGAAGGCTACCGCGAAGCGGTTGGTGTAGGCCTCGATGGCGTGCGTCAGCGCGTCCATCCCGGTGTAGGCAGTCACCGCGGGCGGCGCGGAAACCATCAGCTCCGGATCGACGATCGCCGCGGCGGGATAGAGGTATTCGCTGACGATGCCTTTCTTC
>JAITAJ010000375.1 GCA_031284185.1 Accumulibacter sp.
CGGCCAGACCTTCCGACTTTTCCGGAGTCCGGTTGTAGAGCGAGATCGACGCCGCGCCGTCGGCGGCGAGCGAGGCGGCGATCGGGCTGCCGACGCCGCCGGTTCCAATGATCAATATCTTGCTGCCTTTGGTCTTGAAACCCTTGCGCGCCGCGCCGCGCGCAAAACCCACGCCGTCGAACTGATCGGCCAGCAGCGAGCCGTCCTCGCGCTTCAGCAGGGCGTTGGCGGCGCCCGCGATCCTGGCGGTGACCGATGCCTCGTCGGCCAGCGACATCGTCGCCACCTTGTGCGGCATCGTGACGAGCGCGCCGCGAAGGTTCGTGAACCGGAAAATCTGCTTCAGCGATACCGGGTAATCCCCGGCCCTGACTCCCATCGGCACGACCATCGCGTCGAGGCCGCGTTTCTCGAACCACGGGTTGTAGATCATCGGCGCCTTGAAGCTCTCGGTCGGATGACCGATATGGGCGATCAACGTCGTTTTGCCGCTCAACATGCCTGCCTCCTGATTTTCGTCCGTTAAATGTGTCTGAGATTCGCGGTCATGTATTTTTTCGCCGACTCCAGACAGCGGAAGGCGTGCTCGGCATAGCCGAATTCCTTTGCGCGCGCGAGGTTCGGCAATTCGATCGAATAGACCATTTTCGGCAGGCGATTGAAAATGTCGGCGATCGGCACGCCGCCCTCGCCGACGTAGAGCCGCTCCTCGCGCAGGATGCGCGTCATTTCCGCGCGGTCGGTCGGAATCTCGCCCTGCGCGTCGCACAGGTGGCCGAAGCGGAACCATTCCTTCGGCAGCCCGTCCAGGTCTTCCAGCTTGTCGTGCGCGCGGTGGAAATGGTGCACGTCGAGCATCATGCCGGCGTTCGGGCGATCGACGGCGCGCAATACGTCGACGGTCTCGGCCAGGTTCTTGACGCTGGCGATGGGGACGTATTCCAGGCCGACGAACAGGCCGAACGGTTTGGCGAGATCGCAGATCTGCCCGAACTTCTCGATCGCGTACTCGCGGTTGGCGTCCAGATGGACGATAGCACGGCCCTGGCGCCGAGTTCCGCCGCGACTTCCATGGCCGGCAGATACTTGGTCGGGTGCATGTCGTCATAGACGCGCGCCAGTTCGATGTCATGCACCTTCATGCCGGTATCGGCGAGCGCGCGCCGGGTGGCGCGCAACATTTCCGGGTTGTCGGCGAGCGCGTAGTTGGGCTCGCCGGGCAGGCCCATGTAGATCAGCCGGGGGCTGACGTAGTCGAAGCCGGCGCGCGCGGCCACATAAACCAATTCCGGCGTCGGGCATCCCATCACCGTGAGGTGCGCCAGTGAATATTCCAAAGCCATGTCGTTCCCTCCAGATAAGTGTCATGAACCGTGCCTCGATGGCGACTGGTCCGGTCTGACTTTCAACACAAAAATCGCGGCCCGGCCTCCCGCCGCAAGCGCCGTAACGATCAATCGTCCGTCGAGACGTGATGCACCTTCCTGCCCGGCGAGTAGATGTCCATGATGTTCCAGTGCCCGGCGGTCGGCGTCGGGATGTTCTTCATGTACACGTCGATGACCACCGGCTGGTTCATGGCAATCGCCTTCCGCAAAGCCGGCAGGAAGTCCTCGGCCTTCTCGATGGTGATGCCTTCGATGCCGTAGGCGCGGGCGATCGCCGCGTAGTCGGGCGACCAGGTCTTGCCGTCGACTTCGAAGACGGTGGCGAAGGTGGTGTCGAAGTGGGCTTTCTCCAGGCCGGCGATGGTGCCGAAGGCGTGGTTGTTCATGATTACCCAGATCACCGGAACCTTGTTTTCCCGGGCCGTGGCCAGCACCGCCGGATTCTGGCCCCAGCCGCCGTCGCCGACCAGCGCCACGACGACCTTGTCTTCGAGCGCGATCTTGGCGCCCACCGCCGCCGGCGAGCCGAAGCCCATGGTGGCGAAGCCGCCCGGCGTGAAGATGGTGCCCGGCTCATAGACCGGATACTGCTGGGCGAGGCCGTTCTTGTTCCAGCCCACGTCGGTGCAGATATAGGAGTCGCGCGGCAGCGCGCGGCGCAGATCGGAGAGAATCCGCTGCGGCGTCATCGGGAAATCGCTGCTTTCCACCCATTCCCGGTTGCTTTCGGCGAAAGCCTCCCGGTTGGCCGCCAGTTCGTCGACGAGTCCAGGACGCTTTATGCCCTGCGGACAGAGCTTCCGGGCGACCCGCAGCAGGACCGTCAGGGCCTGCTTCAGGTCGGCGATGGCGCCGATCGCCGCCGGATAGTTGCGGCCGATCTCCGCCGGGTCGATGTCGATGTGGATGAGCTGCGTCGGCGGGAAGTTGAAGGTGTATTCGGCTTCCCACGAGCTGCAATCGGCTTCGGAGAAGCGGGCGCCGAGGCCGATGATCCAGTCGGCCGCCTTGCATTTTTCGTTGATGAACCTGGTGCCCCAGAAGCCGGTCATGCCCAGGATCAGCGGATGGTCGTCGGGCAGCGCGCCCTTGCCCATCAGGGTATGCGCGACCGGCAGTTGCAGGTGTTCGGCGAATTCGCGCAGTTCAGTCGCGGCCTTGGCCAGCAGGATGCCGCCGCCGGCGTAGAGGAGGGGCGTCCTGGCGGCGAGCAGTTGCCGGACGATCTTTTCGGCGGTTTCCTCGTCCAGCGTGGGCTTGGCCAGTTGTCGCGTATTGCTCAGCACGCGGTCGAAGAGTTCGGCGTCGACTTCCTTTGAGAAGATGTCCATCGGAACGTCGATCAGCACCGCGCCGGGACGGCCGCTTTCGGCGAGGACGAAAGCTTTTTCCAGGATTTCCGGGAAGAGGTGCGCCGAATCGACGCGCCAGACGCGCTTGCAGAAGGGCCGGTAGATTTCGCTCTGCGCGGCGTCGGCGTGCAGGTTGACCTCCTGGTGCGGATGCTTGCCGAAGTAGTGAGTGGGCACGTCGCCGGCGATGACCACCAGCGGAATCGAGTCGAGCGCGGCGTTGGCCACGCCGGTGCAGGCGTTGGCGAGGCCCGGCGAGAGGTGCGTGAGCAGCACGGCGGCCTTGCCGGCGGCGCGGGCGTAGCCGTCGGCCATGTGCGCCGCGATCTGCTCGTGCCGGGTATTGACGAATTTGATCTTCCTGCTTTTCTCCAGCGCCGCCAGCACGGCGATGTTGGTATGCCCGCACAGCCCGAAAATGTGTTGCACGCCGCGCGCTTCCAGGTAGCGCACCAGTTGGTTGGATACCAGGTCTTTCATTGAAGCCTCCTTCGATTATCGAACGTCGTCATTACAGAACCGCTGCGAAAAACGCTTGCCGACGCGCATGAATCATCGGACTCTCGCAGAG
>JAITAJ010000048.1 GCA_031284185.1 Accumulibacter sp.
CCCGAACCCCCGTTTTACGGACGGGGTTTCGACCGAAGCCGCTGGGGAGAAGGACACTCCCGGTTCGTTCACAGCGGCGGACATGAATGCCCGTCGCTGATTTCTTCGGGCCAACGGTAAACACACAGGCCGGCGACCAACCCACTGTCGGCCGGTTCGGTCAGTACCACACGACGCAGCGCCAGCCGCGCGGCCTCGCCGGCGATGCGCCGATGCGGAACGAATACCGGCAACCCGGCCAGTCGCTCGCGGCTGCCAGTATCGAGCAATTTCACCAGATTACGCAAACCCTCGCTGGATGAGAGGCTCACGGCGTCCAAGGCATTGTTGCGCAACAGCGACACGACGAACGCGCCGTCCGTCGGCGCCGCTCGCCGATAACAGGCCGCGCATTCGACACGCGCCCCCCGCGCGCGCAAGGTCTCGGCCAGGAGATCGCGGCCGCCGTTGCCGCGCAGAATGAGCACGGCGCGTCCGGCCATCCGCTCGACGCGCAGGGGATCGAGCGAGAGCAGGGCTTCGGAATCGTAGGTAGCGCGCGGCGCGATCACTTCCGGGATGCCGGCTTGCGCGAGCATTCCGGCGGTTCCCGGCCCCAGGGCCGCCGCCGCGTGATTCCGCGGCCACGGACGCCGGGACAGCAGACGTTCGAGTCCGTGAGTCACCGCGTTCGGACTGATGAAGATGACCAGGGCAAAGCCGTCCAGACGCGCGATGGCCTCATCCACCGCCCGCCAGTCTTCCGTGGGGGCGATGTCGATCAGCGGAAAGCGGATCGCCTCGCCGCCGCACGCCACGATCCGCGCCGCGAGGCCGGCGGCCTGGCCCGCCGGTCGGGTGACCAGGATGCGTTTGCCAAGAAGCGGCAGACTCATCGTCCGGCGGCCTCCGAAAGCAGCGCGTCGGCGCCGCGCGTGCGCAAGTCTTCGGCCAGGCGCCGGCCAAGCGCCTCCGGGTCGCCGGATTCGCCCGATTCGCCGCGCCGCTCGCCGGCGATGAGTCGCCGCCCGTCCGGCGAGGCGACGAAACCGCGCAGCCACAGCGCCTCGCCGTCGAGCACCGCGTAAGCGCCCAGGGGAATCCGGCAACTGCCGCCCAGCGCCTGCGAGAACGCGCGTTCCGCGCGCGCGCAGCGCGCCGTCGGCGCGTCATGCAGCGCTTCGAGCCACGCCGCGCCGTCGGCGGTGCGCGCCGCCAGGATTTCGATGCCCAGGGCGCCCTGTCCCGGCGCCGGCAGGAAGCGTTCGGGCGGCAGCATCGCGCGGATGCGGTCTTCCAGCCCGAGCCGGACCAGACCCGCCGCGGCAAGGATGATGGCGTCGTACCCGCCCTCGTCGAGCTTGCGCAGACGGGTGTCGAGATTGCCGCGCAGCGTCTCGATCTTCAGTTGCGGACAGGTGGAACGCAGGATCGCCGCGCGGCGCAGGCTGGACGTGCCGACGACCGCACCGGGCGGCAGGGCGTCCAGCCCGGCAAAGCGGTTGGAAACGAAGGCGTCGCAAGGGTTTTCGCGCGCGGTGATCGCCGCCAGTGCGAACCCGGGCGGCATGTCCATCGGCATGTCCTTCAAGGAATGCACGGCAAGATCGGCCCGCCGTTCGCGCAGCGCCGTTTCCAGTTCCTTGACGAATACGCCCTTGCCGCCCATCTGCGACAGCGGACATCGCGGATTCCGGTCGCCCCGGGTGGTGACGCCAAGCAGTTCGACGCGCGTTTCGGGATGAAGCGCCTGCAAGCGCGTCTGGACGTGGCGCGCCTGCCACAGAGCCAGACGGGATTCACGTGTGGCGATGACGATGCGGGAAGGAGCGGAATGGTTTGCGGGCACGGCGGCTACCTGAAAGCGCGGGGATCGGCGATATGAACGGACTGGCCGATATTACGCGATGATGGGCCGGTCGTCGATGGCTCCGCCCGGTCGCCGATTCCCTGCCGGAACGCCCGTTCCGCGAGATCGGCGTCCATCCGCGGAAAGACCGGGAACGATGTCTTTCCGAAACCGCCTCGTCAGTCACGAGCTGAGCCGCCTGGCATACGATTTGACCAATGGCCATTGTCTGCGGCTGACCGGCAGCTTGTCCGGCGCTCCGCGCAACAGCGCCTGCCACTGGGTTTCGGCGCCCTCCGTGCATTTTTCGAAGCCGGCGATGGCTTCCCTCGCCACCAGCACGCTGCGGTGCAGCCGGATGAAACGCTCCGAAAATTCCTGTTCGAGATGTGTCAGCGATTCGTCGAGCAAATATTCCCGTTCCGCCGTGCGCGCCGTGACGTATTTGAAGTCCGCCTTCATGTAAAGAATGTCCGTCACGGGGATCAGCAGCAGACGTCCGCGCTCGTGGCACGAAAGATGGGTGCGCGGCGCGCCCTCCCGCAACTCCGGGAAGTTCCGCGGCGCGGCACGGCGCCCCTGCCGGATTTTTTGCAGCGCCGCCGCCAGGCGCGGCGCGCGTACCGGCTTGAGCAGGTAATCGATGGCATCGATCTCGAAGGCGCGCACGGCATAATCATCGTAAGCCGTGACGAAAATGATCGCCGGCGGCTCATCGAGCTTTGCCACGTGGTACGCCAGTTCGATGCCGTCCATCCCCGGCATGCGGATATCCACCAGCATCACGTCCGGCACCGTCGCCTTCAGCGCCTCGACCGCGAGCCGTCCGTCGGGCGCCTCGGCGATCAGGACGTTGGGCGCCTCGGCGGCAACGTCGGCCAGCAGATCGCGCAGACGCGCGCGCGCGGGCGCTTCGTCATCGACGATCATCACGGACAGGGTGGGCAGGGCATTCATGGCGCCGGCTCCCGGCATGGCAGGACGATGAGCACGCGGTACTCACGCGCTCCACCGGGCAGCGTTTCTTCCCGGGTTTCCAGGCGCGCTTCCAGATCGTAATAGAGAGAGAGACGCTCGCGGATGTTGGACAACGCCATGCCGTTCCCCCTGGCGCTCTCCGCGCCGCCCGCGCTGGGATTGACCAGCCACACGCGCAGTTCATTCCCCTTGCGCGAAAAGCCGATGCGTATCGTGCCCGGTTCGCCGGAAGGCTCGATGCCGTGAAAGACCGCGTTTTCCAGCAAGGGCTGCAACAGGAGCGGTGGCACCTCCACATCGGACGGGATGGCGTCGACCTCCCACATCACGTCGAGCCGGTCGCCGAGGCGCAGTTTTTCCAGGTCGAGGTATTGCCGGCACAGGGCGATTTCATCGGCCAGCGGCACGAGGTCGCGGTGATCGCGCATCAGCGCGCGGAAAAGATCGGCCAGTTCCTCCAGCGCCAGCTCCGCGCGGCGGGGTTCCGAACGGATCAGCGAAAGGACGGCGTTCAGGCTGTTGAACAGGAAATGCGGCCGGATGCGCGCCGTCAGCGCTTGCAGACGGGCCTCGGCCAGCGCCGGCGTGAACGTTCTGGCGCGCATCTCGAAGTAGAGCAAGAGGCCGACCGCGGTCAGCGCGGTCAGCACGGCCACGCGCGCGCCGCGTGGCCATCCACCGTTTTCCAGGCCCATGAAACGCCAGAAATCGAATTGCAGCAGCGCGGACAGGACGGCCAGCAGGATCACGGCCGCTTGTCCC
Source organism: Accumulibacter sp. (assembly GCA_031284185.1). Classification (GTDB taxonomy): domain Bacteria; phylum Pseudomonadota; class Gammaproteobacteria; order Burkholderiales; family Rhodocyclaceae; genus Propionivibrio. Next base: position 3,569 of record JAITAJ010000048.1, read on the forward strand.
CAGCGCGCCGGCAGCCGCTGGACGATCCGCGCGGACAACCAGAGCAGCACGAGGTCGGAAAGCAGCAAGGGCTGCGCCCAGGCGGCCATTCCGACGTACCGCCCCATCCATTCGCCGATGTCGCGGCTCTGCGCCAGCGCCGCCGTCAGCACGCACAGGTTGACTCCCAGCAGGATGCGCAACATGACACCGAAATTGCGGAAATCCGGCAGGAAATGGCCGCTCGCATAATGCTTTATACTCGACATCCGTCAATTCTAGCTCAAGCATTTGCCTTCGCCATGAACCCCGAAATGACCTCACCGACTTCGCAATATACCTGGGCCAGCAATTTTTCCGAGCCGATGGACGATCTCGTCAAGCGTTACACGGCATCGGTCGGCTTCGACCAACGCATGTGGCGGCAGGACATCCGCGGCTCGCTGGCACATGCCAGGATGCTGGCCCGCCAGGGCATCATCTCGACCCAGGACCTTTCCGACATTCAGCGCGGCATGGCGCAGATCGCCGGAGAGATAGAATCCGGCGCCTTCGTGTGGTCGCTGGGCTTCGAGGACGTGCATCTGAACATCGAGAAGCGTCTGACCGCGCTGGTCGGCGATGCCGGCAAGCGTCTGCACACCGGGCGTTCGCGCAACGATCAGGTGGCGACCGACATCCGTCTGTACCTGCGTGACGCGATCGACGACATCCAGATCCTGCTTGGGCAGTTCCAAGCCGCCCTGCTCGACCTCGCCGAGCGCGAGGCGGACACGCCGATGCCCGGTTTCACCCATCTTCAGGTGGCGCAGCCGACCACCTTCGGCCACCACGTGCTGGCCTGGTACGAAATGACCCGGCGCGACGCCGAGCGTCTGGCCGACGTCAGGAAGCGCACCAACCGTCTGCCGCTCGGCGCCGCCGCGCTGGCCGGCACGACTTACCCGATCGATCGTGAATTCGTGGCCGCCGAGCTTGGTTTCGACGAAGTCTGCGAAAATTCGCTCGACGCCGTTTCCGACCGCGATTTCGCCATCGAATTCTGTTCCGCCGCCGCGCTCTTGATGATGCACGTCTCGCGCATGTCCGAGGAACTGGTGTTGTGGATGAATCCGCGTTTCGCCTTCGTGAAGATTCCCGATCGTTTCCTGACCGGCAGTTCGATCATGCCGCAGAAGAAGAACCCGGACGTACCCGAGCTTGCGCGCGGCAAGACGGGGCGCGTTTACGGCCATCTGGCCGCGCTGCTGACCCTGATGAAGGGGCAGCCGCTGGCTTACAACAAGGACAACCAGGAAGACAAGGAGCCTCTGTTCGACACGGTGGATACGCTGACCGACACGCTGCGCATTTTTGCCGCCATGATCTCGGGCATCATCGTTCGCCCGGAGGCGATGAGCGATGCCTTGCGTCAGGGGTTCGCCACGGCGACCGACCTGGCCGACTATCTGGCGCGCAAGGGCCTGCCTTTCCGCGACGCGCACCGGGTCGTCGGTCAGGCCGTGCGGCGGGCGGAGGAGCTTGGCGTCGACCTGCCGCAGCTGTCGCTGTCCGAGCTGCGATCCTTTTCGCCGCTGATCGAGGAGGACGTTTTTTCGGCCCTGACCATCGAGGGATCGCTGGCCGCGCGCAAGCACGCGGGTGGCACCGCGCCGGAGCAGGTTCGCGCCGCGATCGCGCGTTCCAGAGGACGGTGTCAGAGGATAGCGTCAGAGGATAGAGGATAGAAGACGGAAGGCTTGCGGCGCGGAGCGCCGCATGTCAACCATGAACATGAATATTGATACGCAGCGGAGCTTGTGGGCGACCGTCGGTCTGTGGGTGGGCGGGAAATGCGTAGCGTTTTCCACGGGCCATCCACAGGATTGCGCGTAGCGCAAAGGCGGAAACCGGCGCAACCGGTTGCCCACAAATCCACAACGTTCGCCGTTTCGGGCGCGGCGGCGCAGCCTGTCTCCCCTCTGGGCCAACCAGCCCGCAGGAGAGCGGATGGCGCGTCGCCGTGACCGTTCCCTGAGAGCACGAACAGTCGTTTGAACCCAAATCGCATTTATTCATCGGTCAGTAATTTAGCGTATAATAAATGGGCGCGACACCACCTCCGGTCGGTTTTGTCGCACCCGGACCAGGTTTCAATCCACGCGCCCGCAATGGGCGCGACGCAAGCTGCGACTCGAAGTCTTCCCGCGTCCCGAAGTTTCAATCCA
>JAITAJ010000084.1 GCA_031284185.1 Accumulibacter sp.
CGCTTTGCAGTTGCTGGTTATCTGGACCCAGGTATCCGAAACGCACATTGCCTTCGGCGGTTATGCGGATCGGAGAACGGTACTGGAAACCGATGGCCCATTGGTCATTGAATTGATAATGGGTGGCCAGATTGAAGCCCAGACTCGAGTCGTCGGCGTCCCGAATGTTCGAGTCCACCTCAAAAGACGCTCCGGGGCCAACCGGTATGTCCACCCGTTTTTTCATGCCCAGTTTGGCGTAAAGAAATTCCGCTCCGAAAGCCAGAGAGAGCTTGTCCGTGGCTTTCCAGGCGACGACAGGGTTGACTGAGGCGGTCTGGATGGAAATATCGTACACATTGAAGCGCCCCGGCCAGTTTGAGGGATATTCAACGCCCAGCCCGAAGCGGCTGAACTCGCCAATGCCCAGAAACCAGTCGTCATTGATTTGTTGTGTATAGTAGGCGTGAGGGATGGGAAAGACGGCATCTTTGGCGTTTGTGTGGCCTTCCCGCCCGTTGCCATTCCAATTGATATGGCCGCTGTTGGCGATGGCGGTGACACCGCCCAAGGCTCTTTTCCCCGGCAAGCGCGTCAGCAGAGCCGGATTATGCGCCACCGCCGACGCATCCGGGTTGCGCGCCAACATGGCTCCGCCGAGGGCGGAGCCTCTGGCGCCATAATCATAAACGGCAAATCCTTCCGCGAAGACTGTGTTTGCCGTGGCCAAAAGAAAAGGTATGACAAAGGCGCCTGCTCTCATTTAAAGTATCTCCAGTGGGTCATGATGAGTGGGATGAGATTTGATCTTCATGCATGTCAAGGAAACGCTGAACAAGTGTCATTGCGAGGGGCGAAGCGGCGCGGCAATCCATGTGCCGCACTGGATTGCCACGCTCCGCTCGCAATGACGATGGCTTGATCGGCATTTCCTTGACTCCATTTCCGTATTCAGCATCGAGGGGTCCCCTCTTTGCCGTCCGCCAGGCCGGCGACGATTTCCAGCGCCGCGTCGAACTCGGCGATCAACACCTGGTCGGCAACCCGTTCCAGGGCTTCCCTCGTTTTCGTATCCAGCGGTTTTTGATGCAGTTCCTTCAACAGCCGGTCGATGGCGCCCGCCTGTTCCCCCTTCAGGGCGTCGGCCAGTTCCCGCAGCAGAGGATCGCGACCGGTTTCCGGCGACGGCGACGCGGCGGATTCGGCTTCCGTCCCCGCCTCGGCGGCTTCGTCTTCCGCTTCCGCCAGCGCCGCGCGGATTCCCTCCGCCAGTTCCGCAAGATGAACCGCGAAGTCCGGCAGGGATTCCCGGATGGCCGCCAGATTTCCGTCCCTGCCCGCGGCTTCGAGCCGGGCCGCTTCCGCGGATACGCCGGCCGCGCCGATGCTGGCCGACGCGCTTTTCAGGGCGTGGACCTGGCTGGTGAAGAGGGGCAGCGCCTCCGGCTCCGGCGGCTCTTGTAGAAGGGGCAGGCGTTTCTGCGCGTCCCGGCGGAACATGGACAGCACTTTTTTGTAAGCATCCAGCGTCCCGCCGGTCATGGCGAGGCCCTGCCGCGCGTCGAGGCCGGGGATTTCCAGTCCCGTCGAATCGGGGTTCTTCACGGTCTCCGCCGGGCGTGGAGAGCCGTCCGTTTTCCTCTGTTTTTCCCTGGGAACCCATCTGGCGATGATTTCATCCAGCCTGGATACGTCGATGGGTTTGGCGAGGAAGTCGTCGAAGCCCTTTTCCATGAACATTTCCCGCATTCCCGATACCGCGTTGGCCGTCAGGGCGACGATGGGAAGCGGTTTTTCCCCGCCTTCTTCCTTCTCCCATTCCCGGATCAGCGCCGTGGCCTCCACGCCGTCCATGCCGGGCATCATGTGATCCATGAACACGAGGTCGTAGGCGTTCCGCTTGACCAGCTCTACGGCTTCCGCGCCGCTCAGGCAGGTGTCCACATGCGCCTTGTACGGGGCGATGAGTCCTTCCGCCACTTTCAGATTGGTGGCGATGTCGTCCACCACCAGAAGCCGCGCTTCCGGGGCGACGGTCAGGGTTTCGCCAAAGCTCGCGCTTTCCCCGTAGTTCCGGCGGTCCGGCGCGCCGTTCAGCACGTCGGCGATCGACAGGGCTTGCGCCGGCAGGGACACGAAGCGCACGCCGGGAAGGTAGGCTTCGTTCCCCCATTCGATCATCAGCGCCAGAGGCGGCGGTTTTTGGGCGGGCAGTTCTTCCTTCAGCCGTTCCATCACCGGCTTGACCCGGTCGTAGAGGCCGTGGCCGGAGAATATGAAGTACCATTCCTCTTCCCGCAGGGCCTGGGCAAAGTCTTCAATGCTCGTCGCGAGCCGGAAGGGAACTCCCAGGTTTCTCAGCGACCAGGCCATTGACTTCGCGTAAACCGCCCGCCTTTCATAGATCAGCGTTTTTTTGTTTCCGGGATCGTTCACCGCGGCGAACGGCGTGTCCTGCGCGATTTCCTGGGGAATGCGCGCGGTAAAGACGCTGCCCTTGCCGTATTCGCTTTCCACGGAAATTTCTCCGCCCATGGCCTCGCAGAGCCGTTTGCTTATCGCCAGGCCCAGCCCCGTTCCCTCGACGCTCCGGTTCCGTTTCACGTCCACCTGGACAAAGTTGCCGAAGAGTTTGGGCTGATCTTCGCTCTTTATGCCGATCCCCGAATCCGCCACGCCGATCCGCAGCGTCGCTTTGTTCTCTTCTCTCTTTTCCTGGGTGATGGTCACGCTGATGAATCCCTTCTCCGTATATTTCACCGCGTTGTTCAAAAGGTTGAGGAGAATCTGCCGCAGGCGCACTTCGTCGCCAATGAGCGCATTGGGGATGGCGGCGTCGATGTTGGTATAAAAACGGATGGGCTTTTCCACGATCCGCAGGCGGACGATGTTCACCACGTCGTTGATCAGCGAGGAGAGGTAGTAGGCGACCGGAACGAGTTCCAGACGGCCGGCTTCGATCTTGGAGAAGTCGAGCAGATCGTTGATGATCGACAGGAGGTTTGACGAGGCCTGTTTGATGTCCCTGGCGTATCCCTTGGCTTCGTCGTCGAGCTCCCGCCGCAGAAGCAGCTCCGCCATGCCGCCGATGGCGTTCATGGGGGTGCGTATCTCGTGGCTCATGGCAGCGAGAAAATCGCTCTTCATCTGGTTGGCCGCCTCCGCCATGTCCTTGAGTTTCACCAGGGAGCGGTTCTGCTTGTCTACGACGTCCTGGATGAGGCCGATGAATTGATAGGAAATATAGAAAACGATAAAGACCGTCCCCATTATGACGAGGAAAGTGGACGCTATCGCCGTATTGAACAGCGTCGCGGCGGTGACGGGCATGCGGGCGACAATGAACCAGTTCATCATGGGGATGAAACTGACGGCGTATTTGGCGTCGTTCATGGAAATAATGCTGATTTTCGCGCCGTCTCCGACTCTCGCGGTTTCCACTATGGTTTCGCCCGGCGGCCCCAAATGGTCCGCGATATTCTTTTTCTCCATTGCCAGGGCGGGATCCTTGGCAACGGTTATTTCACCCGGGATATTGAAACAATAAAATTCCATGGCGCTGTCCAGCGCGCTGTTCAACGCCGTAATGAAACTGGTCAGATCAATGCCGGTTCCCACTATGCCGACGGCTTTGCCGTTTTCAAAGACCGGGGCATTCACCCAGAGGTTTGTGGTATGGAGATCCGGATTATAGTTGATGTTGAAGTTGTACCGATCCGTTTCGTAGAGGGTCATATCGTACCAATAGTTTTCGGGCGCGCCCGGATCGACCGCATATGGCTCGGCATCGTCGAAATAGAACAGCTTGTCCGCATCGCTCACCCAGAAAATCGAGTTGTTCCTGAAATTCCTGCGATATGCGGCCAGCGTCTCAAAAGCCAGTTTCCGCAACGCAGGATTGGCCGGGTCTATAAGGTAACGCTTTATCAGGGAATCGTCCGCCAGTTTGAC
>JAITAJ010000241.1 GCA_031284185.1 Accumulibacter sp.
ATCTGCCCAAGCCTCTGCGCGCCCTCTGCGACCTCTCCACCCTGCGCCTGCAATCCAGTTCCTTCATCGAACCGGACTTGCGCAGCGCCTCTTCCGACATCCTCTACTCCCTCCAGACCCTACGAGGCGACGACTACATCTATTTCCATAAGAAAACCGAACTACGTCACTACCGATTTTTTTGTTGCAACGAATGATTTTTAAGAGTAAGCAATTTTACAGGACGAGTTCATTGCTTTGAGATTGCACTATTATAATGAATTTTGCGTCTTCGATTCTTGCGCCGCGGACAGCACTGTCGTATTCCCGGACGAGACAGCGCTCTACTCCACTTTCGTCGACGTAAACACGCTCACTGAGCGGAATTTTATTTGCTTTTCCGAGATATTCCGCCCTGTCTTCTTCGAGTTTTCCCGAGTATGTAAATGTCTTTTTCATGCGTCATATCAAGCTACCGCAGACGTTTGCGCACGGCAGCAGTCGAACAGCCGAACCTTTCGGCAAGTTCCCGCAGGTAAGCGTCTGGTTTTTCCTCGACGGGCGATTCTGATTCTTCGGGATCAATCTCTCGCCTTCTGGCCCGTTTTTCACTCCCGGATGCGCAAAAACACGTCACCCTCTTGTTTTTCCGCCATTTGTAGCAGCTAGAGTCATAAATGCCGGAAACTTCTTTCAGCTACTTTTTCATCGTATGCCTCATCTCATATCGACTCTTTATCGACTTTCATCAAGAAATGCACCACGTCGCTGATCGACATGGGAAAATCACCGGCGATGCCCGGGTTGCAGCCTTGCTCTTCGATCAGATACTGTTTACGTTGGCGCGCTCGAACCGAATGCCGATGCCTCCGAAAAGTCTCCCGAATCACACAATCCGCTTGAAGCGATCGAATTCGTATGATAGAAAAACACCGACCAATCGTTTTCCGCCTTTGATTCAGCGATCATTCGTCAATGAAGAATATCACCATTCGTCAACTACAAATCTTCTCGGCGGCGGCGACGCATCTTTCGTTCGCCCGCGCCGCCGAGGAACTGCGCCTGACACATGCGGCCATTTCCCTGCAAATCAAACAACTGGAAAGGGCCTCGGATTCGGTGCTTTTCGACCGGATCGGCAAGCGTGTCTATCTGACCGACGCGGGCAAGGCGCTGCTCGATCACGCCCGGCAGATTCTGCGCCTGTTCGACGACGCCGATGAATCACTGATGGCCCTGAAGGGACTCAAGGGCGGGCGCGTGTCGGTCGCCGTCACCAGCACGGCGGAGTATTTCGCTCCCGGTCTGCTGGCCGAGTTCCGCAAAATACATCCGAACGTGCGAGTCCGGCTGCTCGTCGAGAATCGTGAAGAGGTCGCCCAGCTGCTGGAGGCCAACGAGGTCGACATGGCAATCATGGGGCGTCCGCCAGTGAATATGGACGCCGAGGCGGTCAACTTCGCGCCGCATCCCTTCGTCATCGTCTGCTGCGCGAATCACCCGCTTTCCAGGCGCGACGGGCTGACCGTCAGCGACATCATCCACGAGCCGATGATCGTGCGCGAGACGGGTTCCGGTACGCGCTCGGCGATGGAGGAGTTTTTCCGCCTGCGCGCCATCGAACCGAACATCGTCATGGAGCTGGGCAGCAACGAGGCGATCAAGCAGGCCGTCGTCGCCGGGCTGGGGATCAGCTTCCTCTCGCAGCATACGCTCGGGCTGGAGCTTTCCACCGGGCATCTGGCCGTGTTGCAGGTCGAAGGCGCCTCGGTGATGCGCCGCTGGTTCATCGTGCGGCACAGGTGCAAGCGGCTGACACCGGCACTGGCCGCCTTCTGGGATTTCATCCTCGAATACGCGCCCGATCATCTCGAAAAACTGGCGCATCCCGAACTCTTCAAAGAGAGGGTTCGCCTCCCTTCGGCGGCGTCAAACCGTTGAAAAGGACGCGCGTCACAGGCCGCGCCGCGACGAAGAGGCCAGCGGGAAAGTTCGGGGGACGCCCTCACGGCTGGAATGGAATAAAATCCTCCCGTCCCGATTCTGGAGATTCGATGATGGCGTACTTTGATTTTTCACGATTCCGTTGCGGGGTTCTCATCGGTTCGGCGCTGCTGCTTTCGGCGTGCGCCGGTTTCAGCGGCAGCAATCTCAAGCCCGGCCAGTCGGTGGTCGCGGACGTCATCGAATCGATGGGAATGCCGGCGATGCGCTGGAAGGATGCGGACGGACGCGAACAACTGGCCTATCCGCGCGGCCCGGCGGCGACGCAGACCTTCATGGTGTTCATGGCGCCGAGCGGCCGCCTGGAGCGCATAGAAAAGGTGCTCGATTCCGAGCACTTCGCGCTGATCCAGGGCGGCAAGAGCGACATGGCCGGCGTCCTGCGGCTGCTGGGGCCGGTCACTCCGGGAAACGACGTGTATTTCAAGGCGCGCGACGAGCGGGTGTGGTCATGGCTGTTTTGCGATAGCTGGAACCGGGAAGCCTATTTCGACGTACTGTTCGACGGCACGACGGGGATCGCGCGCGCTACCCAGCGGCGACCGAATTACATGGGCTGGGACGGCATCGCGCCAGCCTGCGGGCACTGAACCGACAGCGGACGCCGCCCCGGAGAAACGCGGACGCGCCGTGCGGCGCGCCCGGCCCGAACACCCTGCCGGCCCGAACACCCCGCCACACCCCCTTCCTTCCCTTTCCGGCGGCCTTGCCGCTACATGCTCCGAACCGAATTCAGCGCGGGGAAAACGGAGGATAATGGCTCTTCACGCAAAGGAAGCCGGGCGTTCATGTGTTCAGGACGATGACCTTCGATGCCCCCGAATGACCCGACCGGCTCGAATCCCTTTGTTCCCTGTTTCAACGAGGAGAGGAGAAAACCACATGATCGTTCTGATTACCGGCGCCAGCGCCGGCTTTGGGGAAGCGATGGCTCGCCGTTTCGTCGCGGGCGGCCACCGCGTCATCGCCGCGGCGCGGCGCATGGATCGCCTGAATCGTCTGCGTGAAGAACTCGGCGGCAATCTGCTCCCGGTCGTCATGGACGTCACCGATCCGGCCTCGGTCACGCGAGCGCTCGCCGGCCTGCCCGCCGCCTGGCAGCCCATCGACGTGCTGGTCAACAACGCCGGTCTGGCGCTCGGCACCGAACCGGCGCCACAGTGCTCACTCGCCGAATGGACGACGATGATCGACACCAACACCAAGGGACTGGTCGCCGTCACGCACGCCTTGCTGCCCGGCATGGTCGCGCGCAACAGCGGACTGATCATCAACCTCGGTTCGATTGCCGGCAACACGCCGTATCCCGGCGGCAACGTCTATGGCGCGACGAAGGCTTTCGTCGCGCAATTCACCCGCAATCTGCGCGCCGAACTCATCGGCACCGGCGTTCGCGCGACCAATCTGGCGCCGGGACTGGTGGGCGGCACCGAGTTCTCCAACGTGCGCTATCGCGGTGACGACGCGGCGGCGGCCAGAGTCTACGAGGGCACCGTGCCGCTGACCGCGAACGACATCGCCGAAGCCGCCTACTGGATCGCCACGCTGCCGCCGCACGTCAACATCAATCACATCGAGATGATGCCGACCTGCCAGGGCTACGGCGCCATCGCCATCAAGCGCTCGCCAAAGGCATGAGTCTCGATCCAGGCGCGGCGAATGTGACGAGAGCGCGGAGAGATTCCCCTTTTGCTTCTCTTCGCGCTCTTCTTCAGCGCCAATCGAGCAGGGCGTAGTTCTTCCTGCCTCGCCGCAACAGGGTATAGCGGCCGAAGCGGCGCTCGGCGTCCTGTATCCGGTGGTCCAGCGCCTCGACCCGGATTCCGTTGACCATCACGCTGCCGCTTTGCAGAAAGCCGCGCGCTTCGCTCTTCGACTTGGCCAGGCCGGCGGCCACCAGCGCTTCGATCAAACCGCTCGCCGCTTTTCCCAGGCGCGCGCCTGGCACGCCGTCTTGCGCCAACTGCTCGAAATCGGACTCGGTCAGCGTCTCCACGCTGCCGGAAAAGAGGCTGAGGCTGATGCGTCGCGCCGCTTCCAGCGCGGCCTTGCCGTACACCAGTTCGGTGGCCCGCTCGGCGAGGATGCGCTGCGCCTCCGGCTTCCCGCCCGCCTCCCTGTCCGCCGCTTCGATGGCGTCGATTTCATCGACGGAAAGAAACGTGAAGTAGCGCAGAAACCTGTATACGTCGGCATCGGCGCCGTTCAACCAGAACTGGTAGAAGGCGTAGGGCGAGGTCTTTTTGGCGTCGAGCCAGACGGCGCCCGACTCGGTCTTGCCGAATTTGCTTCCGTCGGCCTTGGTCACCAAGGGCAGGGTCAGGCCGA
>JAITAJ010000362.1 GCA_031284185.1 Accumulibacter sp.
TCCTGGCACGCGTGGCGCCACAGCTCAATATCATCGTCGTCGGCTTTCCGGTGACCATCACCCTGGGTTTTTCCGCCCTTTACGCCTGCATGCCCTATCTGGCGAATCCGTTGCTGCGGCTGTTCGAAACCGGCGTCAGCTCGATGCTGGGCAATCTGGTCATCCGGTGACGGAGGAGCGAGGACGGATCCTTGGCGGCGGCAAAGCCGCCGCATCATACTTGTTCGTCCTTTCGCACGGGCTCCGCCTACTTCGGCCAGTTGGCCCAGTCGGGCACCATGCCCAGCTTGTCCGGGATCCACATCGACAGTTCCGGGACGAACTGGATGGCGATCAGGGTGAGGATCAGCGCGATGAAGAAGGGCATCAGCGGCATCATTACCTCCTCGACTTTCTTGCCGGCCACGCGCGCGCCGACGAAGAGCACCGGGGCGGAGGGCGGCGAGATCACCGCGATGCACATGTTGAACACCATCATCATGCCGAAGTGTACGGGGTGGAGGAAGAAGGGGTCGGCCTGCGCGATGGGCAGGAAGATCGGCGTGAAGATCAGGACGGCGGGCGTGGCGTCGAGCGGGATGCCGATGACCAGCAGGATGAGCATCATCAGCAACAGGAAGGCGACCTTGTTGCCGCCGGTGACTTCGATCATCCAGTTGGCGATCAGCTCCGGGATGTCGGCGAAGGTCATGGCGAAACTCATGATCGTCGACAGGCCGATCAGGAAGATGACGACCGACGAGGTGCGCGTGGCGCTCATCAGGATGCGCGGCAGATCCTTCACCTTGATCGTGCGGTAGACGAAGGACAGGAACAGGGCATAGGCCACGGCAATGGCCGATCCTTCGGTCGGGGTGAAAAAGCCCCAGACGATGCCGGCCATGACGATGATCACCAGCAGCAGGCTGGGCAGCGCCTGCCAGACGATCAGCAGCCACTCCTTGAAGGGCGGAAAGCCCAGACCCCGCAATTCCTTGTGCCGGCGGGCGTACCACCAGACGATGAACATGCAGGTGAGGCCCCACAGGGCGCCGGGAATGTAGCCGGCCAGGAACAGCGCGCCGACCGACGCCTGCGAGACCATGGCGTAAACGATGGTGGTGTTGGAGGGCGGGATCAGCATGCCGGACGGGGCGGAGGCGATGTTCGCCGCGGCGGCCCAGTTCATGTCGTAGCCGTCCTTCTCCTCGGCGGGACTCATCACCGAGCCGACGGCGGACGCGCCGGCCAGGGCCGAACCGGAAATGGCGCCGAACATCATGTTGGCCAGGATGTTGGTGTGCATCAGCGCGCCGGGCATCCGGCCGGTCAGCGCCTTGGCCAGATTGATCAGGCGCGCCGCGATGCCGCCCTGGTTCATGATCGCGCCGGCCAGCACGAACAGCGGGATGCACAGGAGGTTGAAGTTGTCGATGCCGTCGAAGATCTTTTGCGCCGAGGCATACAGGCCGCGCTCGGCGTCGGGCATGATCAGCACCAGCGCGAGGGCCGACGGCAGGCCGATGGACACCGCCACCGAGACGCCGATGGCCATCAGTCCGAACATGCCGCCGATCAGGATGATGGTGACCAGCAGCGCCTCGCTCATCTCGTCATAGTTCATCGCGAACCAGGCGGCGAAGGCCAGCAGCGCGATGACGCAAATGCCGCCGAACACCTTGGGCAACAGCTTTTTGCCTTCCATGATCAAATTCCCTCGTCCTGTAGTCCGGAAATGTCGATGTCGTCCTCGTTCCTGATCTCGACCTTGCGCACGATCGCCCTGCCGAAGTGGATCAGCGAATAGAGGGCGATCAGCGCGCCGGAAATCAGCAGCACCGAGTAGAGCTGGCCCTGCGAAAACGGCAGCAGCTCGACCGTCTGGTCCCAGGTCTTCGAGACGTAGCGCCAGCCGCCGTAGAGCATCACCCAGACGGCGAAGAAAGCGACGAGAGCATGCGCGACGCACTCGACGATCCGGGCGACGGCGGCGGGGAAGCGGCGCACCAGGAAGTCGATGGCCACGTCGTCGTTTTCGCCGATCACGTAGGCCGCGCCCAGGAGACCGAGCCAGATGAAGACATAGCGTCCCATGGCTTCGGTCCAGGCAAAGCCGGTCTTCATCAGACCGACGGGGATGAGCACCTGGCGCTGGGCTACCTGATACACGACCAGAATGACCAGCGCCGAGAACAGCAGGATGCACGCCCAGCGCAGCACGAATTCGAGGCATTTCTCCAAGGTTTGGACGGCTTCTTTCATGTCAGATGCCTTTCATGGCAAAAATCCAACCGGCGTCATCGACGCCTTCCCCCTGTCGTCAGTTACTTTCCATCCGGCAAAGAAGTACCCAGCTCGTCGTATATTTTCCTGCAATCGGCGACGAACTTCGCGAGCTCCTCTTCGCTCAGGAATTCGTTTATCCCGAATTCAGTCGGAGCGGCAATGAACGCGTTCAGTCCATCAACCAGCCGCTCGAACGCATCGGGGCAATCGGAGACCGTGATCGTCACGCGCCCCGACCTCGACCTGAACAGATCGCCGAGTTCGACGCCGCCGTTTTTTACGCACTCGAGCACGATGACGCCCAGGAACCGGGCATGAATTTCATTTCCCAATCATTCGTGACGCTTGCGATGAACCACGGACAGTAGAAGCGGCGCGGCAAGGCGAATCGACAAAGTCACGGATGATGTGGAAACGAACGGCGGACAGGCGTCCGGCCCTCCTCGGGGACGCCCGCCCGCCTTGCGTCAAACCTTATTTCT
>JAITAJ010000378.1 GCA_031284185.1 Accumulibacter sp.
GTGACCCCGATTCCTCACAATGGCTGCCGTCCGCCGAAGAAGCGCCGGATTTAAGGAGATAGACAAGTGGCTCGTAATCTCGACCCGAAATGCCGTCAGTGCCGCCGGGAAGGCGAAAAACTGTTTCTCAAGGGAGAAAAATGTTTCTCCGACAAATGCGCCATCGAGCGGCGTTCGTATGCGCCGGGGCAGCAGGGACAGAAATCCGGTCAGCGCCTGTCCGACTATGGCGTGCATCTGCGTGAGAAACAGAAGATTCGCCGTATCTACGGCGTTCTCGAAGGACAGTTCCGCAAGGTATACAGAGAAGCCGAGCGCCGCAAGGGTGTGACCGGCGAAAACCTTTTGCAGTTGCTCGAATCGCGTCTGGACACCGTCGCCTACCGCATGGGTTTTGCGATCTCGCGTTCCGAATCGCGTCAGGTGGTGCGTCACAACGGCGTGCTGGTCAATGGTCGGCGGGTCAACATCCCCTCCTACCAGGTCAGGCCGGGTGACGTGATCGAAGTCGCCGAAAAGGCCAGAGGCCAGCTGCGTATCAAGGCGGCGCTGGAAGCCGCCGAATCGCGTGGTTTCCCGGAATGGGTGGAAGTCAACGTCAAGGAAGCCAAGGGGACATACAAGGCGCGTCCGGAGCGTAGCGAACTGCCGTCCACGATCAACGAAAACCTGGTGATCGAGCTTTACTCGAAGTAAGCGCGGCGCTCGCTTGACTGAAACCAGGCAAAGGACAAGACATGCATAGCAGTGGACTATTGAAACCGCGCATCATTGACGTTCAGAGTTTGTCGCCGGTGCACGCGAAAGTGGTCATGGAACCATTCGAGCGCGGCTACGGGCACACATTGGGGAACGCCCTGCGGCGCATCCTCCTCTCTTCGATGCCGGGGTACGCCGCCACCGAAGTCAGCATCGATGGCGTTTTACATGAGTATTCGACGATCGACGGCGTTCAGGAAGATGTCGTCGACATTCTCCTGAACCTCAAAGGCGTCGTTTTCAAGCTGTACAGCCGTGAAGAAGCGGTCATACAGTTGAGCAAGGAAGGCGAGGGCGTGGTTCGCGCGGGAGACATCGCCGTTTCTCACGACGTCGAGATCATCAACCCCGAACACGTGATCGCGCACCTGTCGAGTGGCGGAAAACTCTCGCTCGAACTCAAGGTCGAGCGAAACCGCGGGTACATTCCGGGCAACATCCGTCAGCTTGCCGGCGCGGAAAAGAGCATCGGTAAACTGGTGCTGGATGCCTCGTTCAGCCCGGTGCGCCGGGTCAGCTATTTCGTCGAAAGCGCGCGCGTCGAACAGCGCACCGACCTCGACAAGCTGATCATGGAGATCGAGACCAACGGCGTCATCGAGCCTGAAGAGGCGATTCGCAACGCGGCCCGCATACTCATGGAGCAGCTCTCGGTGTTCGCCGATCTGGAAGGCGCCTCGCTGCCGGTCGAGCATCAGAAATCGATCCAGGTCGATCCCCTGTTGCTGCGTCCGGTGGACGACCTGGAATTGACGGTGCGTTCCGCCAACTGTCTCAAGGCGGAAAACATCTACTACATTGGCGACCTGATTCAGCGGACGGAAAACGAGCTGCTCAAAACGCCGAATCTGGGGCGCAAGTCGCTCAACGAAATCAAGGAAGTCCTGGCGGCGCGTGGCCTGACACTGGGCATGAAACTTGAGAACTGGCCGCCGGCCAGACTCGACAGATGAGCCGGATCGGAAGCGAGACGCAAGCATCGCTCTCGATGCGGACTGGAATGAAGCTCGGAAAGAAGAGGAAGGAATAGATATGCGTCATCGTTTGGGTCTTCGGAAACTGAACCGGACCAGTTCGCACCGGCTGGCCATGCTGCGCAACATGACCGTTTCGCTGCTCCGCCACGAGACGATCAGGACAACCCTGCCGAAAGCCAAGGAACTGCGCCGGGTCGTCGAGCCGATCATCACCCTGGGCAAGAAGCCGAGCCTGGCCAATCGCCGCCTGGCGTTCGATCGTCTGCGCGATCGTGAAATCGTGGTCAAGCTCTTCGATCAGCTCGGAGTGCGGTACGCGTCGAGAAACGGCGGCTACCTGCGTATCCTGAAATGCGGGTTCCGCGACGGCGACAATGCGCCGATGGCGTTCGTCGAACTGCTCGATCAGCCGGAAGTGGCCGACGTTTCCGCCGAGGAGGGAAAGGCCGCCTGACGGTCGGGTCCATCCGTGCGCCAGAAAAGACCAAGCCGCGGCTTGGTTTTTTCTTGGGAGCTTTTTCTTGGGAGCTCATTCCGGCGGCCACGCGCGTAAATGCCCGCCGTAGAGGCGTGGGCGCGACTCTTCACATGAGCGGACGGACGTTCGCCGCGCCTGTTGAGTCATTCGTCATTGCGCGCCCTGTGTTCGCGCCACCCGCCGATGGCCACCGGAATCAGCGAAACCAGGATGATGCCGACGATCACGGTGCTCAGATTCCTCTGGACCCAGGGCAGATTGGCAAAAAAATAACCGGCCAGCGTCAGGGAGATGACCCAGCCCAGGGCACCGAGCAGATTGAAAGACAGAAAGCGCGCGTAATTCATTGCCCCGACGCCGGCAACGAACGGCGCGAAAGTCCGCAACAGCGGCAGGAAACGGGAGATCACCAGTGTCTTTCCGCCATGCCGCTCGTAGAAAAGCTGTGTTTTCAGAAGCGCGTTCCTGTTGAAAAAGCGCGAATTCCGCCATTGGAAAACCTTCGGGCCGACGTAGCGACCGATCTGGTAATTGAGCATGTTGCCAAGCGCTGCCGCCGCCACCAGTGAAATCATGAGCGCGAAGATATCCATTCCTCCCACGGCGGCCAGCCCGCCCGCCACGAACAGCAAGGAATCCCCCGGCAGGAAAGGGGTGACGACGAATCCGGTCTCGCTGAAAATGATGACGAACAGAATCACGTAGATCCAGACGCCATATTGCTGGACGAGAACGGCGAGATGTTTATCGAGATGCAGCAGGACATCGACAAAGAGGGCCAGCATTTCCATGAAGTCGGGTTCCTCGGGAATCAACCCGCGCATTGTAAA
>JAITAJ010000240.1 GCA_031284185.1 Accumulibacter sp.
GACGTCTTCTACACGCTGGCCTTCGGACAGCCACCGGGATCCAGAGGACAGAGGTGTGAGAGGACAGAAGACAGATAAACCCATCGCTCGGTTTTTCGTCCTTCTCCTGGAGCGGAACATTTCAGAGGACAGCGGTTCGAGAGGACAGAATCCAGAAGACAGCGGTTCGAGAGGACAGAAGACAGATAAACCCATCGCTCGGTTTTTCCTCCTTCTCCCGGCGCGAAGCGCCGCAAATAATCAAGGCCGAAATCGCGCCCTTGAAATGGATGGCTGGCGCATCCACGGCAGGTATCATCAAAACCTGCTTCTAGCCAGCCCAAAAACCACAGGCCCGGCCACGCGCCGGGTTTCTCAGAAGACGGAGGCTTGGGAATTCAGAAGACAGACAAGTCAGCTTGGGCGCTTCGCGCCGGGCAGGGGACGAAAAACCGGGCGCTCGGTTTCTCTGTCTTCTGAAATATCCGCCCTCTCAGGCCCCCGCCCTCTGACTCCTGAGCTGCCAACGCCAGGAATCGCGGCACATGGCTTCGATTCCGCGTTCGGCGCGCCAACCCAGC
The DNA here is from genome assembly GCA_031284185.1 of Accumulibacter sp. Lineage (GTDB taxonomy): Bacteria > Pseudomonadota > Gammaproteobacteria > Burkholderiales > Rhodocyclaceae > Propionivibrio. The sequence continues at coordinate 561 of JAITAJ010000240.1, forward strand.
AGGCGTTCGGCCAGCGATGCGTCGGCATAGCATTGGGCGACGTCGCTGGGACGGCGCGCGACGACGCGGTAGGGCACCGTCCGCCCGCTGGCCCGCTCAAAGGCGCGGATCACGTCGAGTACGCTGTAGCCCCGGCCAGTGCCGAGGTTGACCGTGATCACGCCAGGCTCGCCGTCGAGCGCCCGCAAGGCCGCCAGGTGCCCGCGCGCCAGATCGACGACGTGAATGTAGTCGCGCACGCCGGTTCCGTCGGGCGTCGGGTAGTCGCCGCCAAAGACGGAGAGTTGCGGCAGCTTGCCGATGGCGACCTGGGTGATGTAGGGCATCAGGTTGTTCGGGATGCCGTTCGGGTCCTCTCCGATCATTCCCGATTCATGCGCGCCGATCGGGTTGAAGTAGCGCAAAAGGGCGATTCGCCAGCCCTCGCCGGTTCGGGACAGGTCGCGCAGGATGGTTTCGATCATCAGCTTGGAACGTCCGTAAGGATTGGTCGCCGACAGGGGAAAGTCCTCGCGGATCGGAACGCTGCGCGGGTCGCCGTAAACGGTGGCGGACGAGGAAAAGACGAGGGTTCTGACGCCCGATTCGGCCATCACCTCGAACAGGACGAGACTGCCGGAAATGTTGTTGTCGTAGTAGCGCAGCGGCTGCGAGACCGACTCGCCGACCGCCTTCAGCCCGGCAAAATGGATGACGGCATCGATGCGGCGCTCGCGGAACACGTCGCGCAGCGCGTCGCGGTCTCGAATGTCGATTTCCAGGAAGTTCAGCGCGCGTCCGCTGATTTTCTCCACCCGTTCGAGCACCGCCGGCTTGCTGTTCGAGAAGTTGTCGATGACGATGAGTTCATGACCGGCGCCGAGCAGTTCGACGCAGGTGTGGGAACCGATATAACCGGCGCCGCCGGTGACGAGAATGGTTTGCATGGTCGGTCGGGATAATGGAATCCGTTGGAATCAGTCGTGGGGGCCGGCGCCTTCGCCGGCGCCGATCCAGCGCGGGGAGTCTATCAGACAGGCGCTCGACAGGGGGCGGCAAGGCCGCGAGCGGTCCGGCAACACGGCCCGAACGTCACAGGCTCTGTTCCCGGCCCAGATTGTTCGCCCAGTAAAATGCCTGGCGCAGACAGTCTTCGAGAAGCTCGACGGTGATGCCGGACACCTGCCGTAGCGCGTCCTCGACCGCCTGCGCTTCGGTCTTTTCGGTAGCCAGCGCGAGCTGCAGCAGCCGTCCAAGCGGCCCCTCCTGGAGGAGCAAGGCCTGGCTCACTCGCGCGGCGACGGGCAACTGCGCGAGGATTTCCGGCATCGGAATTTCGAGCAGGGTCGGCATCAGAGACATGACGCCGGTCAGGAAGCCCTGATCGGCCAACTCGCGGTTGCGCGGCTGCGCGCGTTCGACCAGCAGTTCCAGCAGACGGCCACGCATGGCGGCGAGCGGCAGCAAGGGGTTGTAGTCGACCTTGCCTTTCTTCTTGGGGTTGGTGTAGATCAGCAGTTGCAGCCAGCGCCGCAGTTGCTTCCGGCCAAGGAGCGTGATGGCGTGACGCAGCGAAGTGACCCGCGTCGCCAGCCCGTTGCTGACCGAGTTGGTCAGGCGCAGCATATTGACGGTCAGGCCCGGCTCGACCTTGAAGGCGTTTTCGATGTCGCTGGTTTCGGCGTCCTGCATGACCAGTCCGAGCAGGTGCAGCAAGGATACCTGCGAGGGTTCGAGCTTCTTGCCGACGATGATCGTCGGCTTGGCGAAGTAGTAGCCCTGAAACAGCTCGAAACCGAGACGCTTGCACTGTTCGACCTGCTCGGCGGATTCCACTTTCTCGGCCAGCAGCTTCTTGCCGAAGGGCTTGAGTTCCTCGACCAGCGAGGCCAGACGGCCGGCATCGACATTCAGCACGTCCACCTTGATGATCTCGGCCAGTTCGAACAATGGCCGATAGGCGTCGTCGACCTCGATCACGTCGTCGATGGCCAGGAGAAAGCCCTTGTCGCGCAGTTGCCGGCAACGATCGATGACCTCCGGCGTGGGCGGCACGGATTCCAGGATTTCGAGCACGATGGTCGTGGGCGGCAGCGCCTCGATCAGATCGCTGAACAGAAATTCCTGATCGACGTTGATGAACCCCAGATAAGGGCCGAGCGTCTCGTCCACGCTCAGGCCGGTGAAGGTATTGGCGATGACCGTCGCCGTGGCCTGAGCCGGATCCTCGATCCTGATCTGATCGCCGGTGACGACCGGGCCGCTGCGGAAAAGCAGCTCGTAAGCCAGTAGTTGTTGTTCACGTCCGAGAATCGGCTGGCGTCCCAGGAAAATCTGCGATCTGTACGTTTCTTCGGTCATCGTAAAACCAACTCCGGTTTGAAACCCCGCCCACGAGAAGGGCGCAACGCCTGGAACACCTTTCGGTTTCGACCAAAATCCTCCGGGAGGAGAGGCGCTCCCCTCCCGGACTCACTCACAGCAACTTCACACGAACGTCCGCCGCCAATTTCTCACTGCCATGCGGGCGCCGATCAGCGCGCCAGATTATTGGCCCAGATCATGGCCCGCGCGAGACAACCGTTGACGTGGGCGACATCGATGCCGGGCAGGCGCCGCAGAATCTCGACGGCCTTCTCGGGTGTCTCTTCCTCCAGCGCCTCGACCAGCGCGAGCAGCTCGCCCAGCACGCCCCGGTGCTCGCCGAGCGCGTCGAGGACGGGCGTGGCGAGCGGCAGCTGGACGAGAATCTCGTTGAACCCGCTGCCCAGCATGGCCGGCATCAGCGACAGAATGCCGACCATGAACGCCTGATCGATGAGGTCGCGCCCGTATTGTTTGACTTCCGGCGTATGGTCGACCAGCAGCTCCATCAGGCGCCCGCGCGTCGCCGCCAACTGTAGCAAGGGATTGACCACCGATGCCGAATTCGAGGCGCTGCTGTAGAGCAGTAATTGCAGCCAGCGCAACAACTGGCGGCGGCCAAGCAGGGTAATGGCATGGCGCAAGGAAGTGATCCGGGTCGTCAGGCCGCTGCCCGCCGAATTCGTCAGACGCAGCAGACTGATCGTCAGCGCCGGTTCCTGCTTGAATATCGCTTCGATCTCGAAGATATCGGCATCCTGGCTGATCAGCCCGAGCAGGCGCAGCAGCGCCGTCTCCGAACTTTGAAGCCGCTTGCTCTCGGTCACCGTCCGGGCGAAGTAGTAACCCTGGAAAAGATCGAAACCCAGTTCGTGGCACAGGCGCATCTGCGCATCGCTTTCGACGTTCTCGGCCAGCAGGGTCTTGCGCAAGGACTTGAGCGCCGGCACCAGTCGTTTCAGGGCTTCCGGTTTCGCGCGGCGGACGTCCACCTTGACGAACTCCGCGATCTTCAGCAGCGGTTTATCGTCGATATCCGGCGATTCCGGGCACACGCGGGCGGCCAGAATGTAGCCGGCCTGCCGAATCCGCTCGCAATAATCGATCGTTTCCGGCGTCTGGATCGCCGAGTCGAGGATTTCCGGCACGATCACGTGCGCCGGCAGCGCATCGATCAGACCGCCGGACAACCGCCCCCGGTCGACCTTGATGAATCCCTGGTACGGCCCCAGCGCCTCGGCCAGGGAATGTTCCGAGAAGGCATCGACGATGAGCGCTACCGTACTCCCGCCATCATCGGCGAAGCCATCGGAGTTCCCGTTGCCGCTGCCGGCGACGCGAAACAGCAGTTCATAGGCGAACAGTTGCTGCTGGCGATCGAGAATGGGTTGGCGTCCGAGGAAAATGTCCTGCAAATCGGTATCAGGCATGATGGCTCCTTTTCGCGCGGTTGGTCGGTGCCGGTCACGGGCAGTCTCAATTTCGGTTCATCTTAGCATTCCCTGCGGGAAACGGGTCCGTTCCTGACGATTCCTGCCGTGGTCAGCGGCGTGCCGCGACGGCGGCGACCAGGGCGCGCATCTGCTCGTCGACGAGCCCGGCGATCTTCTGGTCGGTCAGATTACCGTCGGCGTCGAAGGTGCCGGCAAAGGCGTTGGCGAACACTTCCGGCTTGTTCAGGGGCTGCAAGCCGAGGACGACGCAGATTTGCCGCAGATGGTATTGCGCCCGCGAGCTGCCCATGCCGCCGGCGGCGCCCAGGATGGCGACCGGCTTGCCGGCCAGCAGGGCGTTGTTCGGTTCGCGCGAGGCCCAGTCGAGGATGTTCTTGAGTGCCGGGGCGAGCGAATAGTTATATTCGGTGCTGGCCAGCACCAGCGCGTCGGCGGTGCCGATCTGCGTCAACACCCGGATGAGCGCCCGTGATTTTTCGCTGATGTCCTGATTGAAAAAAGGGATATCGGTGAGGTCGGCGATTTCCAGACGGGTCTCGGGCGGCAGGCCGGCTTGCGCCGCGCGCAGCAATCCGCGATTGGTCGAAGCCTTGCGCAGGCTGCCCGCAATACCGAGTAACTTGATCGAAGCCATGAAACCCTCCTGTTCGACGAGCTTGTGGAAGAAACTGTGGAATTCTGCCACGTTTCAGAGGACAGAGGTTAGAGAGGCCAGAAGACAGATAGGCTTGCGGCGCCGGTCGGCGCCGGAATGGAACGCAAACCCGAGCGCTCGGGGTCAGAGGACAGCGGTTAGAGAGGACAGAAGACAGATAGGCTTGCGGCGCCGGTCGGCGCCGGAATGGAACGCAAAACCGAGCGCTCGGGTTTTCCTCCCTCACTCGGCGCGAAACGCCGCAAATTCACCGGCCTCCCTGGAGAATGTCAATGAATGACACGCATGATACGAAGGTAAAGCGAGGAGGAAGAGATGCCAGCGCCGCCGTCGAAGGATTTGAGGAAGAGGATTCTTGCGCCCAGAGGGGAAGGGAGCGCGGGATCGTCGACGCCATCGAAGCGGCCGGGGCCTCGGTCCGGTTCCTGCCGCCGTAGCGTCCCGACCTCAACTCCATCGAACGGATAAACGCTTCTTGACGCGGCCATCACCCAGGCTTTCGACGGCGTTTCCTTACCCGACATCTCCGGTTGGTTCAAACAGGCTGGATATGCGCAGAATGAAACGCTCTGGCGCGCCGCGCGTCGGACGTCACGATTCGGCGCGATCATATCCGTAACGGTGCGGCGTCCACACCGCGTTGTAACGGGGATTGAGCGGGCAACATTTCTGGCAGAGGTTGAATCCGCCATCGAGCATGTCGAGGCGCAGAAACTTCATCTGCTGCGTGTTGAAGAGCCGGTTCCAGTCGATGGCCCCGTCCCGTACCCAGTCGGCGAGACGGATGCGCGGAGTGATCCAGCCGCAACATTCCGCGATGTCGCCAGGATAAATATCCAGGGCCTTGAACGGCGCGAAACAGACTTTCTGCCCATCGATTTCCGTCTGCCGGATCGTCGGCGTCCAATCCTCGTCCCAGGTATGGATTTTCTTGCCCCGCATCGCGCGGATGCGCTGCCGTTCCCTGTGCTCGCGGAGCATGGAGCGATTCTGCGCCAACGCGAGAATGTCGGCATATTCCGCTTCCAGGTCGCTCGATGGGATGGCGTCTACCTTGCCTTGCAGCAATTCGACTTCCCTGAGCGGAATCCAGAGCCGGAAATAGACAAAGAACCTGCCGGCCAGAACCCTTTCCAGCTTCATCAGTTCTTCCAGCGCGGGGCGCGAGGTTTCGGGACGTCCGAAATACGGCGCGCTCATGTCGTTCTCCGTATAGTCGAAGAAAAACATGGTAAACCGCGCGCCCATCCGCAACGCCTTCCGCACGAAATCCCGGATGTCGGAAGCCGTGTCCTTGTTGATGACCATCGAGAAGTCGGGCGCGAAAACATCGAGTCCGTCCCGCCGCAGCACGTCGATATACGACTCGATGTGTTTCAATGCCTTGACGTAGGCCGCCCCGCCGGGCGAGGCCCAGCATCCGGCCTCGAACACTTGCGCATTGCTGGCGTTGATCGAGAAATGCGTCGTAAAGAGATTGTCCTTCGCCAGTTGCCGCCATTTCTCCGTGAAGGCAATGCCGTTCGATTCGATGAAAATGGTGATCCGGGGATAATTCCTGGACAGGAAGCGCGCGTACTCGAAGCCCTCCTCGGACGCCAACGGGTCGCCGCCGGTCAACAGCAGGATTTTTATCTGCTCGTACAGCGGCTTGCAGTATTCGTACAGCATGGCCTTGTCCAGTGACGTGGAACGAAGTTTTTCATCCCATGACTGGATCCCGCAAAACCGGCACTTCGCGTTGCATTTATTGGTGATCCGCACCCTGAGTAAACCATCCTGCATCGTCGATTCCGCCGCCCGCCTCTGACGTTCCAGCGGCGGCAAGGCGCCGTCGATCCACTCCTTCAGCCCGGCGGGAAGAACGCCCCGATCGAAGTTCGCTACGCCCGCCAACAAATCGAAGGCTTCGTCTATCCGTCCCGTGAGCCGCAGGGCCTCGGCCAGCGCGGGATACGCGGAGAACAGACCGGGCTTGCGGCCAATCGCCGGCTCCAGGCAACGCAAAGCCTCGTTCGGCTGTCCGTTGTTCAGGAATTCCTCGCCCAGCGCCGCCAGGAATTCCATTCCATCCTCGGCCAGTTTCAGCGCATGGTCGATGAATTCCCACGCCTCCCGCGTCCGCCCGGCACGAATGGAAATGAGCGCCAAATACACATGGATCAACGGATTCGCCGGATCTTTCCCGATGGCCGCCTCCAGAAACCAGAGCGCATCCTCATGATTCCCATCCCGGAATGCCCGTATGGCAGCGCTCAACGGATCGGCACAGGCAAGTTCCTCATCTCCATGATGGCAAGCATCTCCGATTTTTTCGGACGGGGGGAGGGGGAATCTGCTCACCACATAAAGAATGCTGGTGTCCTCCAATCCCAACAGACGGAAGACCTCCTCGCCGAAGTCGTTCCGGGTCATCTGCCGCAGGGAAAAACCGCTTTCCTCGATCCGGGCCACATAATCGTCGTGACTGTACAAGCGGACAGGGTCGTTCTGGCCGAACAGCCGCCAGCGTTCGCTTTCGCTGGTGATGGAAGGGTCTTCCAGCGTCTTCTCCATATCGAAACAAATCGGCGCCATGAGCAAGCCGCCGCCGCCGGGGCGGGTGATGCGGTACAGTTCCGCGATGGCTTTCCGGTCGTCGGGCACGTGTTCCAGCACGTGCGAGCAGAGGAAGAAATCGCAGCTATCGTCATCGAAAGGCAAGGCCTGCAAATCCACGCGATGATCGACGTCCGGCATGTTCATGTCCGCCGTCTCGTAGGAGGCGAAATAGCGCTTCTGGCGGATATGCCTGGAGAGCGCCGCTTCCGGCGCGAAATGAATCATGGCTTCCGGCCCGGCGCCACTTTGCTCCCTGTCCTGCCGCCTGGCGCCGAGAAACAGGGCGTACAGGCGTTCCCGGTCGGAAGCCCCGCAGACGGGGCATGAATAGGTTTCCGGCGAAGTCATTTCGCACCGGCCGAAATACCTGAAGCCATGACGTTCCGATTGCTCCCGGTAGTAATCAGGCAGTGGGAGCCAGCGGACATTGGCGGAAGCGCAAACGGGACAATAACCGGCATCGCCGGGATACATCCGTTGGTGCCGGCGGGCAAGTCCCGCCCAGTCGCCGTGTTCCGCCAGGATTTGCAGCAAGGCGCTCTGTATCTCGGCTTGCGCGTCGGAGGGGATGACCGCCACGGATTCGAGGATGGAAACGGCTTCCTCGTAGCGCCCGCTCGAATTCTTGCTTTGCGCGAGCGCCGGATACGCCGCCAGCAGGTCCGGTTGCGCGTTGATCGCCGCTTGCAGATACTCCGCCGCGAGCTCGGCGTGCCCCGCCTTCAACAAGTTCTCGCCGAAGGCCGCCTTGATGTCGTGCCGCTCGGGCGCGATTCGTTCGCACCGGGCAATGAAGTCGCGCGCCTCCGGAATCAGGCCCTGATGGACGGCAATGAAGGCAAGATAGGCGGGCGGCAGCGGATTCTCCGGCTCTTGCGTCATGGCTTTGGACAGGTGGTCGAGCGCGGCGAGAAAGTCCCCGGCGTTGAATGCCTGGATGCCTTTTTCGAGCGGGGGAGCTTCGGGTTCGTTCATTGCCTTTGCTTCCACGGGCGCGGGGCCATTCACAAAAATGGAACCGTACTGAGTGGCCTCCATGAAGTCCATGTGGTCGAAACCGTGCAGTTTCTTGATGCGCGCGGCGCGCGCCGGGTCGGAAATGATCTCGAACAGCCTTTTTTGCGCGAACAGGCGCAGGCTGCCGTAATGCGTCATATCCAGCAGCGTTCTCGCCAGC
>JAITAJ010000032.1 GCA_031284185.1 Accumulibacter sp.
GGTGATCGCGCGGTCGGCCTCCGAGGGCTCGGTGTGGCCCGAGGGATGGCAGTGGGCCAGAATGACCCCCGTCGCGTTGCGCAGCAAGGCGTGCCGCACGACCACGCGCGGATACACCGAGGTCTGCTTGATCGAACCCCTGAACAGCGGCTCGAAGGAAAGCGCCCGATTCTGCGCGTCGAGGAAAAGAACGGCAAACACCTCGTCGGGTTCGGCGGCGAGCTGGAGGCGCAGATAATCGGCGACCGCGGCGGGCTGAACGAATACCGGCCCGCCCTGGAACAGACGCTTTTCCAGGATGGCGATGGCCTGGCGGACGATCCCGTCGTCCTCCTCCCGCTGCCGGTCGAAGGGTTGCAAGAGCGCGCAGGGAGCGCAGGAAGCGGAATCGGCGACGTGATGATGAAAAAACATGGCGAACCTCCAGAAGAAGAAAAGGAGGCGCCGCCCCCGGAGGGATCGACCCTCCAGGGCATGGAACGAAGACCGGCCAACGAGCGGCGGAGGGAACAAGAGCATCCGCCACCTCGCGGCGGCTGTTCGCGTCATGGATGCGCGGCGAACGGGTCGATCACGCGGAAGAAACCGCGCGCAGCCTCGAAGATCGCGGCTGCCTGGGAAGACCGCCTGACGGCGGACTGCTCAAAAACGTCGAATTTCAAAAAACGTCCGGCGGCAGGCCCGGCGGCCTCGTTCCGGCCGGTTGCAGATCGAGATAAGAGGCGTTCAATTCGCATCCGATCCAGTGGCGTCCCAGGGACAACGCCACCCGCGCGGTCGTGCCCGAACCCAGAAAGGGATCGAAGACAATATCCCCCGGCCGGCTGCCGGCCAGGATGCACGGCCTGACCAGCGCGGGCGGGAACACGGCGAAGCGCGCGCCCCGGCCGCCCGCGGTCGGTACCGTCCAGACGCTGCGCCGGCGGCGCATTCCCGCGGGGCCGCCGCCCGCGGCGGGTTCTTGAATGGCTTCCTGGTCGAAATAATACCGTTCGCGCTTCGTCATCAGGAACACGTATTCATGGGCCTTGGTGCAGCGATCGGCGACGCTCTCCGGCATCGGATTGGGTTTGTGCCAGACGATGTCCTGCCGGAGATACCAGCCCTCGGCTTGCAGCGCCAAGGCCACGCGCCACGGGATTCCGGCCAGGTCTTTCGGCTTGATGCCCCACTCCCGGCACCCGCGGACTCCGGGGGGAATGAAAGAACCGTAGCGCTCCGCCCGGCCCTGGACGGAAGAACCTTTGTGGATGGCCCTCTGCGTGCCGGCGCCCCGGTTCCGGCCGCCGTAATTGCCCCAGGAACCGGCATAGCTGTCGCCGAGGTTGAGCCAGAGCGTGCCGTCGTCGGCCAACAGCGCGCGCGCCAGGGCAAAGACCTCGATCAGCGCGGCCACGTACTCCCGCGGCGAGGACTCCTGCCCGATCTGTCCGGATACGCCATAATCGCGCAGCCCCCAGTACGGTGGGGAAGTGACGATGGTTTGCGCCCGGAGTCCCGCGGCGATCATCCCGCGCATGCTTTCCCGGCAATCCCCGAAATGGCACTGGTCGATCTTCACGACGATCTCAACGCAGCGGCGCGATGCCGCGCGCCGCATCGATCCTTTCCGCCACCTTGATCGCCGCGTCGAGTTCGCCAATGCCGTATTCCTGCATCAGCCGGTAGCGTTCGGCCTTCTCTTCGGGTTCGGTCTGCGCCAGCGCGAGATAGAGACTCGGCGGCACCGCCCGGAAAAGAATTTCCATCGAGCGGGAGAGCACCACCCCCTCGGTGAATTTCCCGGACTCCTTCCGGGCGGAGCGCATCAGCGCCTTCTGCGCCGGAGAGAGTTCGCGGAAGCGGGCGATCTTCTCCACTTCATCCGGCGGCATGGAGAGGCAGATCCACCACTCGATCATGTTCAGCATCGGCTCGGCGGCTTTCGGCAGATCGTCGACGTTCTGCGTCGCCAGCCAGTACCAGGCGCCGAGCTTCCTCCACATTTTTGTAATTTTGACCACATACGGCGCGAGCAGCGGATTCTTGGTGATGATGTGGCCCTCGTCGGTGACGTTGATGATCGGGCGGCCCAAAAACTGGTCGCGCTCGGCGATATTGTTCACCGTGTTGATGAGACTGATGTAGGCGATGGACAACTGCGCGTTGTAGCCCTCGCGCGCGTAGGTGGCGAGGTCGACGAGGGTGATGTCGGCCTCGGGCCAGGGCGAGCCGGGGCGGTCGAACATTTCGCCGTCCGCGCCTTGCGTGAAGATGTCCATCGCGTCGGCCATTTCCATCAGGCGCGCCCGGCGCGCGTCCGGCAGGCTCGCGTCGTGCGCGCGCGCCTTCAATGCGTCGCGCACATCGCGGGTCAAGACCGTGCGCTTGGCCGAGACACAGCGCGTCGCCGCGTCGATGAGACACTGGCGGATGAGGCTGCGGTCGGCGCGCGTCAGGCGCGCCTCCTCCTTCTCCTCGCCCCCGGTAATCATCAGGCGCGCGGTGATCTCCAGTTCGCCCAGCACGTCGCGCTGCTCGTCGCCCCGCTCGCTCTCCTCCTTCGCTTCCCGATCCTCGTCGAGCGCGTCGGCATCGAGCGT
>JAITAJ010000390.1 GCA_031284185.1 Accumulibacter sp.
TGCTTGCTTGCTTGCGTGCTTGCTTCGACGATTATATTGGCATAATTCATGAGATCAGCCGTTTCACCCTGTTTCCCTTTTCGGAACTTCGTTTTTTTCCGCCTTCCGATTCGAGGCGACGGGCGAAGTTATCATATTCCACCGAGCAAATCCAGAAGACAGAAATTTGAGAGGACAGAAGACAGATGAGCTTGCGGCGCTTCGCGCCGGATGGGGACGAAAAACCGAGCGCTCGGTTTCTCTGTCCTCTGTCTTCTCAAATCTCTGTCTTCTGACCCTCAAATCTCTGTCTTCTGACCCTGACCCTCAAATTTCTGTCTTCTGACCCCTGCCAAGCGGCACGGCTTCGATGCCGTACTTGCGCGCCGTCTGGAAGTACAGTTCGCGCGCGGATACGACTCTCGGGCTGCGCGCGTCCTTACCCTGGGCGAGCCGCAGATAGCGCAGGCCGCGTTCGGCCATTTCCTCGTTCCATCCCTTGCGGTCGATCCGGATGAAAATGGCCTTGCAGGCGTCGGTCAGGAATTGCACGCTGGGCACGCGCTCCGCCGCCTCGATCAGCGCCTGCATCGAGGCGCCATCGTCACCGCGACTGGCCGCCAGCGTGCCACGATTATTGAGCTCGACGATTTCCCGCCCGACCTCGGCCAGCAAATCCTGACCGGCTTCTTCCTTGCCGGTCTTGGTGAAAATGGCCTGAATCTGGGCAATCACATTGCGGTCTTCATGATTCTCGGCGGCGACCTTGCCGAGAATTTCGCGCGCTCGGTCTTCATCGCCGGTCGCCAGACAAGCGTGCGCCAGGTCGACGGCGATTTTCTGCGAAACCCCCGACGAATCGGCGTTTTCCCGGATCGCGTCGTGCATGGTCAGCGCCTTTTCCAGAAACTCCTTGGCCTTGACCGATTCGCCTTCCTGGTTGGCGCATAGGCTGTCCATGATCAGCGCGGCGAACTCTCCATGCGAATTGCCGCGCCAGTCGTGACGCAGTTCCTGCGTCACGTGGCGCGCGCCATCGGTGTGTCCGCGATCGAGCATGACCCGCGTCAGGTTGGTGTAATCGTCGACGGCCCGCAAGGACGAGCCGCGCCGCCGCTCGAACACCTTGCCATAGGCCTGTTCGGCGGCTTCGAGATCCTTGTTGCGCACGGCGATGTCACCGGCCATGCGCTGACGGAACGAATTGTTGGGCGACATGCCCGTGGCCTTTTGCAACAGTTCCTGAGCCTTGGCGAGATGCCCCTGCTCCTCGCAAATGCCGGCGACGAAATCGTAGGCGGCAAGGTACTCGGGAAATTCGGCGATCAGCGCCGAACCGATGCTCTCCGCCTCGGCCAGATCGTCAAGCCCCCGCAGGGCGACGGCCAGTCCCATGCGCGCCCACGGCGCCGTGGTCAGATCGAGCACCTGCTGATAAACGGCCTTCGCTTCCCCGTAACGGCCGAGCGCATTGAGAATGGCGCCCTTGTGACGCAGCGTGTCGGACAGAAACAGGGGATCGCCCCGCGCGAGCAGCGCCTCGCACGCCGCCAGCGCGTCGACCAGGGCGCCGTCGTCGAGATGGCGGAAGACCTGCTCAAAGAACTTTTTCTTGTACAGCGCCCGAACCAGACGCCCTTCGAGCATGTCGGCGGTAAATGGCTTGATCAGGTAGTCGTCGGGCGTCAGCTCGGCGACCGAAATGACGTTCCGGTAGGAGCGTTCCGCGGTGATGAGTATGTATACCGTCGACAGCGAGATGAACTGCTGCTGCCGCAGTTCCTCCAGGAGCTGCTGCCCGTCGCGCCCGTCGTCGAGGATGTAATCGGCGAAGATGATGTCGAAATCATAAGACTTGACATTCCGCAGGACTTCCGCCGAGGTCGCGGCGTTGTGGATGGAGGTGATGCCGAGCGTCGAAAGCAGGATGCGCAATGAATGACGCGCGCTGCTGTGCCGGTCGACGATCAGCGCGCGCAGGCGCTCGAAACTCTTGCCCATCCGTTTCAGCAATTCCGGCGTGTTTTTCAGATCAGGCAAGCTCATGGAGTGAATGCTACCTTACGCGACCCCGGGCTGTCAGGCAAGCGATACTTGCGCCGCTTCCCGGGATCGTGGCAAAGGCGGGCGACTTTTGGCGAATCGGAGTAAAATACATCACTTTTCGCGCTCTCCTTCGCGCGCTTTCCGAATTTCTTCCAATTTCCATGCGGCAGCCCGATTTCTTCGATGTCATCGTGGTCGGCGGCGGCCATGCCGGGACCGAGGCGGCGCTGGGCAGCGCGCGCATGGGCGCCGGGACGCTGCTTTTGACGCACAATCTCGACACTCTGGGCGCGATGAGCTGCAATCCATCGATCGGCGGCATCGGCAAGGGACATCTGGTCAAGGAGGTCGACGCGCTCGACGGGGCAATGGCATCGGCAGCCGATGAGGCCGGCATCCAATTCCGCGTTCTGAATGCCAGCAAAGGGCCGGCGGTACGCGCCACGCGCGCGCAGGCCGACCGCATACTGTACCGTCAGGCGATCCGCTCGCGGCTGGAGAATCAGGCGAATCTCAAACTCTTCGCGCAGCCCTGTGATGATCTGATCATGGAAGGCGGGCGCGTTGCCGGCGTGGTCACGCAAGACGGCATCCGTTTCCGGGCGCGCGCCGTGGTTCTGACCGCCGGAACCTTTCTCGACGGGCGCATTCACGTCGGCCTGTCCCGATCCGCCGGCGGACGCATGGGCGAGCCGCCATCGGTCCCGCTGGCGGCGCGTCTGCGCGAACTGCGCCTGCCGGCGGGCCGGCTGAAGACCGGCACCCCGCCGCGCCTGGACGGCCGGACGATCGACTTTTCGGTATTGGCGGAACAGCGTTCCGACGATCCCCTGCCGGTCTTCTCCTTTCTCGGCAAGGCGGCGCGGCACCCGCACCAGAGGCCGTGCTGGGTGACGGGCACCAATCCGCGCACGCACGACATCATTCGCGGCGGACTCGACCGCTCGCCGATGTACACCGGCGTCATCGAAGGCGTCGGGCCGCGCTACTGCCCGTCGATCGAGGACAAGATACAGCGTTTCGCGGGGAGGGACGGCCATCACGTCTTTCTTGAGCCGGAGGGTCTGGCGACGCATGAAATCTATCCGAACGGCATTTCGACGAGCCTGCCGTTCGACGTGCAGCTCGCGCTGGTGCGCTCGATGAAAGGGCTGGAAAACTGTCACATCCTGCGTCCGGGCTACGCCATCGAATACGACTATTTCGATCCGACCGGGCTTTCCGCGTCGCTGGAAACCAAGGAGATCGGGGGCCTCTTTTTCGCCGGGCAGATCAACGGCACGACCGGCTACGAGGAAGCCGCCGCGCAAGGTTTGCTGGCGGGCGCCAATGCCGCGCTCGCGGCGCGGGGCGAGGCGCCGTGGTGGCCGCGCCGCGACGAGGCTTATCTCGGCGTGCTGGTCGATGACCTCATCACGCGCGGCGTGTCCGAGCCGTACCGGATGTTTACGAGCCGCGCCGAATACCGGCTGTCGCTGCGCGAGGACAATGCCGATCTGCGTCTGACCGAGACCGGGCGCCGGCTCGGGCTGGTCGGCGAGACACGCTGGGCCGCCTTCTGCGAAAAGCGCGAGGCGATCGAGCGCGAGCGGGAACGGCTCGGATCGACCTGGGCGCGTCCGGGCAGCGTCGACATGGCCGCGCTGACGGCGGCGCTCGGCAGACCGATCGAGCATGAATACACGCTGCTCGACCTGTTGCGCCGCCCCGGCGTGAGCTACGCCGGCCTGATGTCTCTGCGTCTTGGCGAGGGTGTCTGCGGCGACCCGTCCGTCATCGAGCAGATCGAGATACAGGCCAAGTATCAGGGCTACATCGAGCGGCAGTCCGAGGAAGCGGCGCGCAATCTGGCCAACGAAGAGACACGCTTACCGGAGGATATCGATTACGCGCGGCTTGGCGGACTGTCCGCCGAGATTCGGCAGAAGCTGCTCGAGCACCGTCCGCAGACCATCGGCCAGGCATCGCGCCTCCAGGGCGTGACGCCGGCGGCGATCTCGATCCTGCTCGTCCATTTGAAGCGCGCCGCGCGCGAACGCGCATGAATCCGGCGGAGCCGAAGGCGCAACTGGCGCATGGACTGGTGGACATGGGGGTGGACCTGCCTCTGGCGCGGCGGGAAAAACTGCTCGCCTACCTGGCGCTGCTCTACAAATGGAACCGCGCGTACCGGCTGACCGCGCTGAGGGAAGGGGATGAAGCCGTCAGCCATCATCTGCTCGACTCGCTCTCGATTCTGCCCTTCGTTCCCGACGGCCGGCTGCTCGACGTCGGCAGCGGCGGCGGCGCGCCGGGGATTCCGCTGGCCATCGCCCGCCCGGACCTGCCGGTGACTCTGCTCGACAGCGCTTCCAAGAAGACGGCGTTCTTGTTGCAGGCCGTCATTGAACTCGATCTGGAAAATGTTTCCGTTCACGGCGGGCGCGTCGAACAGTATCATCCGGCGATCGGCTTTACCGCGATCGTCTCGCGCGCCTTTGCCGGATTGGACGATTTCGTCGCGCTGTCGCGGCATCTGCTCGCCGCGGACGGCATCTGGCTGGCCATGAAAGGGAGCTGGCCGCGCGACGAAATTGCCCGTCTGCCCGGCGCCGCGCGGGTCGAAGCGGTGCGCCCGCTCGCCGTGCCGGGAATCGACGGAAAGCGGCATCTGGTCGTGATGCGTCATGCCGTGGCGGCCTAGGCAAGAGAAAATCGGGAAAAAACGGGAGAAAACCAAGGTGGCGGAAACGAGAATATTGGCGGTGACCAACCAGAAGGGCGGCGTCGGCAAGACGACGACCGCGGTCAACCTGTCGGCGTGCTTGGCCGCGCTCGGGCAGCGCGTGCTGATGGTCGACCTCGATCCGCAGGGCAACGCCACCACCGGCTGCGGCATCGTCAAGCGGGAGGCGCTGCCGACGGTCTACCAGATCCTGATCGGGCGTTCGACGTTTGAAGAGGCGCGCGTCCGCACGGAGTTCGGATTCGACGTCCTGCCCGCCAACCGCGACCTGGCCGGCGCGGAAGTCGAACTGATCGAAATGGAAGGGCGGGAATACCGTCTGCGCGACGCGCTCTCGCCGGTCCTCGCCGGCTATGACTTCATCCTGATGGACTGTCCGCCGGCGCTCAACATGCTGACGGTCAACGGGCTGGTGGCGGCGCAGGCCGTGATGATCCCGATGCAGTGCGAATACTACGCGCTGGAAGGGCTGACGGACCTCGTGGCGACGCTCAAGAAGGTACGCGCCAGACTCAATCCGAGGCTGGAGATCGAAGGCTTGCTGCGCACCATGTTCGATCCGCGCTCGATGTTGACGCAGCAGGTTTCCGGCGAACTCGTCGAGCACTTCGGCGACAAGGTTTACCATACGATCATCCCGCGCAATGTGCGCCTCGCGGAAGCGCCTTCCTACGGCAAGCCGGTGATCGCCTTCGACAAACTCTCCAAGGGCGCGCTGGCCTATGGCGCGCTGGCGGAGGAACTTCTGGAACGCGCGGGCGCGGCGTGCCTCGCCGCCGGACGGGAAGGAGATCGGGCATGAAACCGAAGGGACTCGGACGCGGCCTCGACGCGCTGCTCGCGGGCAATGAAACCCCGGGCAGGGAGCAGCAGCGCGATTTGCCGGTGGACAGTGTGCGGCCCGGCAAATACCAGCCGCGCACGCGCATGGACGAGGAATCGCTGAAAGAATTGGCCGCGTCGATCCACACCCAGGGGCTGATGCAGCCGATCCTGGTGCGCCCGATCGGCGGCGCCGCGGGCGAGGAGTGTTTCGAGATCGTCGCCGGCGAGCGCCGCTGGCGCGCCGCGCGCATGGCCGGAATGGCCGAAGTGCCGGCGCTGATCCGCGAAATTCCCGACGAGTCGGCGCTGGTCATGGCACTGATCGAAAACATCCAGCGCGAGGACCTCAATCCGCTGGAAGAAGCGCGCGGCTTGCAGCGTCTGATCGACGAATTTTCCATGACGCACCAACAGGCGGCGGACGCGGTCGGCCGTTCCCGACCGGCGGCCTCGAACCTGTTGCGCCTGCTGCAACTCGTCCCGCCGGTGCAGGAACTGTTGATGTCCGGCGAGATCGACATGGGTCACGCCCGCGCCTTGCTGCCCTTGCCGGAGGGCGCCCTGCAGATCCAGATCGCCCGGCAGGTGACGCAAAAGGGCCTGTCGGTGCGCGAAACCGAGAGGCTCGTGCAGAACTCGCTGAAGCCCCGAAAACCCGCCGGAACCGGAGCGCCCGATCACGACGTGCGGCGCCTGCAGGAAGAGCTTTCGGACATCCTGGGCGCCCATGTCGAAATACGCGCCAACAGAAAAGGCGTGGGCCGGATACATATCCGGTTCGGCGACCTGGATCAGCTTGACGGGATACTGCAACGTTTCCGATAGCGCGTTTTCCGGGGCGGCAATCGATTCGCCGGAAACGGCGGGCGGCGGGCGGGATTGAAACATCGCCGGACTGGAGTGGATGACTGTATGGATCACGAAGCATTCCGTTTTGAATATCCCCGCGTATTGTCCATCGCCGGGTCGGACAGCAGTGGCGGCGCGGGCATCCAGGCCGATCTGAAGACCTTCGCCGCGCTGGGTTGCTACGGCATGACCGCGATCACCGCGTTGACCGCGCAAAATACCCGTGGCGTGCGTTCCATTCATGGTGTTCCGCCGCGGATGCTGCGCGAGCAGATCGACGCGGTGATCGAGGACATCGGCGCGCACGCGGTCAAGATCGGCATGTTGCACGCGCCCGAGATCGTCGCCGTCGTGGCCGAGGCGATCGACCGGCACGGTCTGCGCAAGGTGGTGCTCGATCCGGTCATGGTGGCCACCAGCGGCGCGGTGTTGACCGAGACGCCCGCCATCGAAGCGTTGGCGCGTGAACTCTTTCCCCGTGCCGACGTGCTCACGCCCAATCTCGAAGAAGCCGCCCTGCTGGTGGGCCGTCCGTTGCGCGCGCCGGAAGACATGGAATCCGCCGCGACGACCTTGCTGGAGCGAGGCGCGCGGGCCGTGCTGCTCAAGGGGGGGCATCTGCCGGGGGACACCGTGATCGATCTCTTGTTTACCGAAACCGGTGAAAAGTACCGGCTGGAGGCGCCGCGCATCCACAGCGCCAACACGCACGGCACGGGCTGCACCCTGTCGAGCGCCATCGCCGCCTACCTGGCCCTGGGTGAATCGCTGCCGGAAGCGGTGCGGCGCGCGCGGGACTACGTCAGACACGCCTTGCGCGCCGGCGCGCCGGTACGCACCGGCGCGGGCAGCGGACCGCTCAATCATGGACATTCGCCGGAAAGTATGCGCTTGCGGTTTGGCGTTCAGAGGACAGAGGTTTGAGAGGACAGAAGACGGATAAGTTTGCGGCGCTGTCGCGCCGGGGGGGATGGGAAAACCGGGCGCTTGGATTTCAGAGGACAGCGGCTTGAGGAGACAGAGAACAGGGCGATGCGCTCACGATGGGGGCAACACTTGCGCAATCAACCGCCGTTCTCAGGCGCGTCTTCCGCCTGACCCGGCGTCAGGCGGAAGGTCACGACGTTGCGACCATCCGCGGTAACCCAATGCCGTTTGGCGCTCCAGGCACCGCGACTACACACTATGATTGAGGGCCGTTTTTTTCGCGTGCCCGTGCCATCCGGATGGACTTCACGAGGCTCGAATCCAGGCCAATGGCCTCGATACACACCCGCATCGACTGCCTGCGTTGTAACGGCTCGAAGACTCGATCCAGAACGCCGGCACGGCTCCAACACATCATCCGGGTAGAAGCGGTGTGTCATCGGCCATATCGGCTCAGGCAAGGCGTGCGCCACTTGTGTCCGTTGGCGGCCACATGCGGGATCACATTGATGACTTGAAAATTGTCCAGCCGCACATTGCCCTGCTGACGGGACAGCCCGCCCGCGATCTGCTCGAATTGTCCTCGATTCAATTTCATACCGCCAAATAGCGTACAAAATAAATAGATCGTAAATGGCGTGAACACGACCTAGAGCAGATCAATTTGATGTAACTCCCATCCATCATGGTTTCATCTCTTTCAGAATTCATAATCAAGCCGGAAATGGAGCGCGGGCCTTCCGCCCGCAAAAGAAACCCACGAAACGAACGAGGACGCCCGCGCTCTCATCCAGGAGAGGATACGTCACTCAGAGATACTCTTGCTCCAGACGATTTTGAACCGGCTGAAAAATGCAGGCACAACAAGGGAATCCAGAACGCCAGGCACTCGATCTGCCACGGACGGATCAACAACAACCTGCCGTTGGTCGACAAACATAACACGCCATAAATCAACCAAAGCAGAGCGAAGAATGCGGGGGATTTCAGCGTAACCCGATTGAGCATGAAGGCCAGCATGGCCAAGAACAAAACGCCGCCGATCATGCCGCCAACCCGGAATGTTTCAAGGAT
>JAITAJ010000230.1 GCA_031284185.1 Accumulibacter sp.
TTCAGTTCATCCACGGTGATGGTGAGCGCGCGCCGGTTCTCGTCGAGCAGATCCGAAAACGACGGACTCGTCCCGCTGGAGAGATACCCCCACAGCAAGGGACGGCCGACCGGCAAGGCCATTTTCAGGCTTTGCCCCAGCGCGCGCTCGATGTCCGCGGGCATGACCGCATCCGGCGGAACCAGATCGGCCTGCATCGGGCGGATGGCGAAATCCCCGATGATCACCCGGGTGCCCGCCGCCAGATTCCGCTTGGGCACGACGATCCGCGTCTTCTCGCCGGTGTTGGCGTAGCGCGATTCGAGTTCGGCGGTCTTGCGGTCCAGGTAGAACTTCACCAGGAACCCCGCCAGCCCGGCCATGGCCAGCGCCATGCCGAACAGCGCCAGGCGACGTTTTGCGGCGGTCATGGCCATGATTCAAAATCCCTTCGTCGAGCCGGTCACGGGATTGCCGATCGCGTAGACTCTGGCTTCATGATTCTTCTTGACGGCATCCATCAGCATGTCCGCCACCGACTTCCCTTCCGGGAACGGCGTAAACAAGGCCAGGATCAGAAGCAGGGCGCAGATCGTGTATTCCATCATCGCCTGCCCCGTCTGTGACTTGCGTGATTGCATCCTCATCGTGAAACTCACTCCGGTTCGGAACCCCGTCCGCGGGAAAGGCGCCACGATTGAGCACCCTTCCAGACTCGTTTCGAGCGGCCTCGCATGAAGGCCCGTTGCTGATTTTTTGCCCATCATCCCGTCACTTCGTTGTAAATGACCGTGCACTCCTGGCCGGTTTTCCGCACATCCACCAGTAATTGCCGGTTGTCCCTGGAAAAACCCAGTTGCCGGTGCCGGGCGGGGTGGATCGTTTCGTCCCTGTCCCGCCGCCAGCCCGCCTGGATGTAATGCTCGCGCAGATACATGGCGTTGCCGTCCACGGACTGGCTGTTCCGCATGGTGACGAAGCGGTTCGACTTCGCGCCGTCGCGGCTGTCCTGATGCTGGATGACCTGGCTGCCCGGCATCCGGGGAATGTCCTTCGCCAGCTCTTTGGGATGGCGCATCCTGAAAACTTCCAGCGACGAGACGAGGACGCGCGCCGCGACCCGGCTCTCCGGCGTCAGCTCGACGTTGACCAGCCGCTTGTCCCGCATCATGGCGCCGATCATCTTCCGCCGCCCGGTGGTCTTTTCCACGTATTTCCCGTCCATCGCGTACCGCGCGAAATGCTTCCGGTAAAACGCCAGGGTCTCGTCGGCGTCCAGGGTGGAAAACTGCAATATCCGCATGGGCGCGCCGTTGAAACGCATCTCGCCGGCAATGATTTCCGGCGCCGCGTCCGGCGGAACGGGCAGGACTTCCGGCTTGTCCGCGCGGCACGGCCCGGCGAGGAACAGGAACAGGAACAGGAACAGGATCGGCAGGAAGCCCGCTCGCGGATTCATTGGCAATGACCTTTCATCTGCGTCGTTCCCGACGGCAGCATCTCCGTCGGAACGACGTCGCCCCGGACGCATCCCGGCCTGAATTCGGAAAACGGCGTCCATGACCCCAGCACCCTGAAGAAACTCGTCAGCCCGCTCAGGGCCGAGGCCGGCACCATCGGCCTGGCGACGGCCTTTTCGTGGTTCGCCCCGCCCGCGCTCCAGCCGTCCGAGACCACCGCCGCGCGCTGCGCGAGCGTCAGGCTCATGTCCTCGAATACCTTGAGATGCCGCACGGCGTTGAGCTTCACCTTCACTTCCGCCACGTACAGGCCCTTGTCTTCCAGGCTCATGCCGCCCGCGCCCACCTTCCCCATGACGCTGGAAATCCCGTTGTAGGCCGTCGCCACGGTCGAAGTCTTCTCCGGGCTTTCGACGAGGCTCAGGGTGGGGCGCGCGGCCTCGCCGCCGCGCGCTCCGCCGGACGTTCTCTCGATGTCGATCAGCTTGTCGCCGTTGTGCAGGGAATAGAACGAAGGCAGATCCGCATTGGCCGCCCGCGCGTTTGCCGCGGCGTTCGACTGGATGGGCGCGTCGGGCCGCGCGAAGAAACGCTCGATCATCAGTTTTTCGATCTCGCCCGTCGCCCGGACCGCCACCTCCGTGCCCGAATCGCGCCACACCGTCCGCTCCCACGCCGCGTACCGCGCCCCGTTGAGCGCCGTGGTACGCGCCTGCCCGTGCGCGTACAGCGCCCAGCCGATCACGAAAACGGGAATCAGCGCCAGCAGCATGGACAGCAGCACCTCCGTGAGCGCCTGTCCGCGCTGGCGGGCGGGCGATCGCCCGCCGGATGACCTGCGGGCGATTCTCGTCATTGCGCCATTGCCGCCCGAAGATTCCCGTCCCTTCGGAAAGGCGCTCTCCGGCGATCCGCCGTCCACGTCCCGCGCGAACGCCGCGAGCGGACGCGCCTTCCCGCCATGCGGGCGATTCACCGCAATACCGTCTCCCGTCTGAAGCCCCGCCCGCCCAGGCGGCGCCACCCGATCCATCCGCAGCCTCTGTCTTCTCAAAATTTCCATCCCCCTGAAATCCGTCCGCCCCTCTGTCTTCTATCTTCTGAACTCTGTCTTCTGAACTCTGTCACCTGTCCGCGGCCATCAGAAGCCCCGCCGTGACGTAGTCGGGCACGTCCGTCAGACGCGCCTGCCAATAGGGCGAGAACAGGGTGGCGTAGGTGCCGTTCTGGTACTCGGCGGCGGGCAGCCGGGCGGCGGTGGGGTCCTGGTCGGACCTCGCGGGGCGGCGGAAATAGACTTGCGCGGCGGCCACCCCGTAAATCCTGACGCGCCCTTCGTCCAGATGGAACGAATCGTCCGCGTCCATCCCGAAAGTCTGCGCGGCATTGGGCGTGGTCGCGTTCCGCACGGGCTTGTAGACCAGCACCACGAAGGTCTCGCTCGGGTGCTCGCCGGGACGGGGGTTGCCGGAGAGTTCGTAATACGGCTGGATGCCGCCGTACGAATCCTTCAGCCGGTCTTCCATGTTCCTGTGGGCCTTGCGGTGCCCGTTGCCGCTCAATCTGCCGTGGTCCAGTCTCCGCCAGTCGTCCGCGCCGGAACTGCCGGCGACTTCCCCGGTCTCCCAGAGGCGAATCCAGAGATTGGGCGACGGCCAGGGCATCCATATCTCCATTTCAAAGGCATCCACGCCCATCCAGGTCTTGTTGTCGCTGGATAATTGCGTGCCGCCGTGGAAAAGCGTCTTGCTTTTCACCGGCCAGGGCGGCGCGGGAAGCCATTCGCGCTGCACGGTGAACCCGTCGCGCGAGAGATTGACCACTTCGCGCATTCGGCTCTTCGCCGTGTCGTCCGAGCGCCGTTCGGTGGAACCGTTCAGAACGGCCCGTACGTTGGCGGCGGTCGACAGCCACCCGCCTCCGCTCGTCAAATCCCATTTCAGTTCCCGATCGTTGGCCTCGACGATCTTTCCGACTCTCTCGATGTCGATTACGGAAGCGAGGCGCGCCACGGGCTGCATCATGGAAATGCCCTGGATGAGACCGTTCTGCAAGCTGGTCAGACCTTGCAGCGCGGGCAGGATGGCCTCGTCTATCACCGTGGCCAGAATCTCGAACGCTTCCCCGATGGCGGCGAAAATCGACCCGACGTAGGGGATCCAGGACAGGTTCTGCAAATTCGACAGATCGTCCGCGGCGAGGTAGATCATCTCGCTCAGGGACGCCAGGCTGACCAGTTGCCCCACGACCGCATGGTTCGCCACCATCGCGCGGTTGGAATACGCCATGAAGTTCATGTCCCGCGCCACGGTGTTGGCGAAGGCATAGGCTCCGGCGTCGGCGGCGTTCATGGCCTGCGCCTTGCCGTGCGCCATCTGGCCGATGTTCCAGGTGGCGAAGGTCATCAGCGACAGGAAGACGATCGCCGCCAGCGCGAGGTAGATGGCCTGGCCGCGTTGACGGCTTCGGGCGCCGGCGCGCGGTCTTGCGGAAGGGGCGCGAAGCATGGGCGTTCTCCCCTTGCCGTCAGAACCGGGAAGCCGACGCGCGCGCGACCGGGGCCGCGCGGCGTTCCGACGGATTCGGGCACATGAGCGGCTCCCTCGATTCATGGGCCGTTCGAGCCGCGCGGTTCGGAATTCCCGGAAAAGTTCTCCATGTTCCTGCCCACGCCGGCTTCCATTCCAGCGGCGATCGCGGTATTGCGGGCCGAACTCGTCTGCGCCTCCCCGCTTCCCCCGGCCAGCGCCATGCCCGCCGCCGCCGTCTGGTTGCGCAGCGCGTCGCCGAACAGGGTATAGACCGCGATCGAAGCGACGCCGATCAGCGCCGCGATGATGATGTATTCCGTCATTCCCTGGCCAAGCTGACGGCCAAGGCGACGGATTCTCCGCATTCTCGTGTTCATGTCTGATGTCTCGCTCGTTCTCCCGCAATCTCCCGGCCTTTTCGGGACGAAGAAAAGGCCGGGCAAAAGACGGCGCTTCTCCGTCACTTTTCCGCGGCAAAGTCGGTCAGATCCTTGTTGACGTTCCCCGCTCCCGCCTGCGCGGACTGCGATGCGTCCCGGGACAGGCTGGTGCCGTCTCCGCCGGCCAGCGCCGTGGCCGCCGCCGCCGTCTGGTTGCGCAGGGTGTCCCCGAAGTAGGAATACACCGCGATCGAGCCGATGGCGATGACCGCCACGATGATGATGTACTCGGTCATGCCCTGACCGGCCTGCCGGGCGAACCGGCGGATTTTCGTGAAACTGCGCTTCATGGTGACAAGCCTCCGTGATGGATGTTCCGGGATGTCGGTACGCGCCGTGAGTATCCCGGCAATTCACGGCGCGGATGCGGCGTGCGCATCCTGAATGATTCGACCCCATGCCACCGCCCACGGCGATTCCCCGCTCCATCATGGGATGAGCGGAGAAGAAATTTCCTGGAGCGGACCTGGGTGGAAAACGATTGAAGCGGAGATCGTTCAGACTTACGGGGCGATTCGCCGGCAAACCGGCGGCGGGCATCCCCAGGGGGGGGGGGGGATGAAATGGTAACAACATATCGCCTTTTCGGACGGGGCGCCGTGGGAAGGCGCTTGCCTTGGCACATATCTTCCGGCGAAGAAGGCGCGCCTGCCCAAACCCCATCCGTGCGCGGGACGATCCGGCAGACCGTCCCGCCCGGCGGCTTCCCCGATCGCGGGCACGACGGCGAACCTCGCGCCGGAATCTTCCGGCTCGACTTTGTTCGCGTCAGAGACTTTGCCAAACGTGCCGAACATATGCGGATACTTCAAAAGCCTGGTTGGAATTATGTGTAATGGCGTGATCCGAATGGATCGGGAGATCATATACCACATTCACGACCCGCAGGGAAGTCTTTTCGTCGAGAGCAGTTTGTGGTAAACGCGAAAACGGACGATCCGGGGGCCGCGGAACCGAACGAATCCCCAAATGCCCGGCATGTTCCGGCATTCCGGCTTGACATTTCCCGCGAGTGCCACCTACCATCCCACAGCTCTTTCCTAGGTCTATCCCGTTGAAACTTGAGCCACTCTACAAGCTGATCGCGCCGCACATGCAGGCCGTCGATACACTGATCCGCCAGAAACTGCAATCCGACGCGCTTCTCGTCAGGCAGGTGGCCGATTACATCATCAATGCCGGGGGCAAGCGCCTGCGTCCTGCCCTGGTGCTGCTTTCCGCCGGCGCGCTGGGTTATGGCGGGACGCGCCACCACAAACTCGCCGCGATCGTCGAAATCGTGCATACGGCGACGCTGCTTCACGATGACGTCGTCGACGAGTCCGATCTGCGGCGCAGCAGGAAAACGGCCAATGTCCTGTTCGGCAACGCGGCCAGCATTCTGGTGGGAGATTTTCTCTATTCGCGCTCCTTTCAGATGATGGTCGAGATCGACGACATGCACATCATGCGCGTCCTGTCCGACGCCACCAACATCATCGCCGGAGGCGAAGTGTTGCAGTTGATGAATTGCCACAACGCCGACATCGATGAGGCGCGCTACCTGGAAATCATCCGCTGCAAGACCGCCAAGTTGTTCGAGGTCGCCTCGCGGACCGGAGCGATCGTCGGCGGCGCCGAACCCGAAATCGAGGAATGCCTGGCCGGATACGGCGCTCATCTGGGCACCGCCTTCCAGTTGATCGACGACGTGCTCGACTATTCCGGCGCCGAGGCGGATACCGGCAAACATCTCGGCGACGACCTCGCCGAAGGCAAACCGACCTTGCCGCTGATCCACGTCATGCAGCGCGGAACGGCGGAACAGGCGCGTTGCGCGCGTCAGGCCATCGAAAACGGCGGGCGGGAGAGTTTCCCCGAGGTGCTGGCGGCCATTCACGCCACGGGCGCCCTGGAACACACACGGAAACAGGCCGAAGCCGAGGTTCGTCGCGCGCGGGCCGCCATCGAGCCGCTGGCCGCTTCCGCATACAAGGATTCTTTGCTAGAATTGGCGTCCTTTGCAGTCGCCAGGACATTTTAGCGGTTTCCGGTCGGGGCGTAGCTCAGCCTGGTAGAGTACTACGTTCGGGACGTAGGAGTCGGAGGTTCGAATCCTCTCGCCCCGACCAACGATTCAAAAGAGCCGGATCCGCCGCCGGGCGGTCTGGCCTTTCCCCCCCTTGCCCGATCGTGGAAAAATCCGGTTCGCTTCTGCTATGCTTCCGCAAAATCGTGTGATTCCGCCCGAATCGGCAGCCGATGGATGTCCGGCGCGCGGCGAAGCGGCTCAAATCGAAGCGGAAAGCGCTTTCTCACACGCCCGGTCTGCCACGGTCGAAACTCCGGCCGCAAAAACGGGGTCTCAGGTTTCGCACCGCCCCGCCAGGGCAAGGTTTCAAACCGGAGTCGGTTTACGATGAAATACGTGCTCTTGATCGGGCTGGCGCTGATCATTCTCTGCTTCCTCCGCCGCCCGAAAAATCGCCGATCCCGGGCGGCGGGAACGCGGGCCGCGCGTCAACCGGAGCGGATGGTGCAATGCGCCCGCTGCGGCATCTACCTGCCCGAAAGCGAAAGCGCCCGGGACGGCGCCTGCCACTACTGCGCCGAACACCGGCACGCGGCGCAGGATCGAACGGACTGATTCGCCATGCCGGATGCGAAAAACGCAAACGCGCCCCGGATATCGTCGATACACTGGAAGACCCTGCGCTATTTCAGCGCCTACAGGTTGTGCGTCGCCACGCTGCTCGCGGTATCGTGGCTCTACCACATACCCGCCCTGTCGCTGATCCGGCAGCCCCCCTTCCACCACCAATCCGCGATAATCGGGTTCTATTTTCTGGTCAACGTGGCCTCTTTCGCCGCGACGCGCGTCTACCAGCGGCATTTCAACTGGCAGCTCACCGTTCAGGTACTGCTCGACGTGCTGTTCCTGACGTGGCTGGCCCACGTCATCGGCGGATTGCGTGACGGCCTGGGCATCATGCTTCTGGTCACACTGGCCGGCGCCGGCCTGGTCGGACAGGGAAACATGGCCTTGTTCTACGCGGCGGCGGCGACCTTTGCCGTGCTTGCCGATGAATCGCTGCATGGGCTGGAGAGCGCCGACAAAGCCGCCGATTTCTTCCAGGCGGGTCTTTTCTGCGCCGGTTCCTTCGCCGTCGCCATTTCCGCCCGCCTGCTGGCCAATCGCATCAACGCCAACGAGGATCTGGCCCGGCAGCGCGGCGAAGCGCTCAAGAACCAGATGATCATCAGCCAGCACGTCATCGAGAAAATTCAGGACGGCGTCATCGTTCTGGACCGGGAAGGACACATCAAGCACCACAATCCGCGCGTCGCGCAGCTCCTCGGGCTTGGCGATCCCAAGGAATGCAAGCTGTCCGCCTATTCGACCGAGCTGGCTCTGTGTTTCGGCAACTGGTCGGCGCGCGGCGGCGACGGCCCCGTTCTGATCCGGGCGCCGGCAAGCGGCATGCACCTGCGCGCGCGTTTCATCGCAACCGAGAGTTCCGAGGGAGACGTCCTGATTCTCCTCGAAGATCTCGGCCGCTTGCAGGAACAGGCCAGGCAGCTCAAGCTGGCGGCGCTCGGACGGCTGACGGCCAGCATCGCGCATGAGATCAGGAACCCGCTTTCGGCCATCAGCCACGCCGGAGAGCTGATGCGCGAGGAATCCACCAGCGCGACCAACGACCGTCTGCTGCGCATCGTGCTCGACAGCGTCCAGCGCGTCGAGCGCATCGTCAACGACGTGCTTGAGCTTGGGCAGCGCGACCGCGCCCGCCGCGAACCCATCGATCTCAAGCAGGCGCTGCCGCTGTTCATCGAGGAATTCGTGATCCGGGCAGACGCGCCCGGCGGCGTGGTGCGAGTCGAAATCTCCGGTCGCGCGGTCATCGTATTCGACCGGCTGCATCTTCGCCAGGTGCTGTGGAATCTCGTCGGCAACGCGCTGCGTCATTCGCGGCGCGTCACGGGGAGCGTCCGGCTGCGCGTACAGGATCACGACCACGACCACGACCACGATCACGGCATCGACATCCACGTGATCGATGACGGCGAAGGGGTGGACGAAGCGCATCGTGAACAGATTTTTGAGCCGTTCTTCACGACGCACAGCCGTGGTACCGGCCTGGGGCTTTACATCGCGCGCGAACTGTGCGAGGCCAACGATGCCCGGCTCGAACTTCTGGGCAGCCGGGCCGGCGCCGACTTTTGCGTATCGGGAAGGAGTGCCGAGTGAACACGGACAAGGCCGACAGGAAGCGTGAGGAAAAGCCGCGCGTGCTGGTCATCGACGACGAGGAAGACATCCGTGAGCTGCTCGACCTGACCATCGCGCGCATGGGGCTGTCGGCCGATTGCGCCGGTACGGTCGCGGAAGCGAAACAGTTGCTGAAAAAGGAACGCTACAGCCTGTGCCTGACCGACATGCGGCTGCCCGACGGGGAAGGTCTGGAGATCGTGCGTCTGATCGGCGCCGACTACGGAGAGACGCCGGTCGCCGTGATCACCGCGTTCGGCAGTACGGACAACGCCGTCGCCGCGCTCAAGGCCGGCGCCTTCGACTATCTGGCGAAACCCGTGGCGCTCGGCCAGTTGCGCACGCTGATCAAGTCGGCCATCGATCTTCCCCGGGAGAAAACGCCGCGGGACACGCCGAAGGACAAGCTCGCCGGAAGCACCGGCCAGTTGAGCGGCGACTCACCGGCCATCACCGTCGTTCGTGAAATGATCGACAAACTCGCGCGCAGCCAGGCCCCGGTTCACATCTCCGGCGAATCGGGCAGTGGCAAGGAAGTGGCGGCCCGGTTGATTCACCATTGCAGCGCGCGCCGGGCGGCCCCGTTCATTCCGGTCAACTGCGGCGCCATTCCCGAAAACCTGATGGAAAGCGAATTTTTCGGTTATCGCAAGGGCGCCTTCACGGGGGCCGACGGAGATCGTGACGGCTTCTTCCAGGCCGCCAGCGGCGGCACCCTGTTCCTCGACGAAGTTGCCGACCTGCCGCTGCCGATGCAGGTCAAACTGTTGCGCGCCATCCAGGAAAAGAAGGTGCGCAAGGTCGGAAGCGCGGTCGAGGAACCCGTCGACGCGCGCATCGTCTCGGCCACGCACCGCCTGCTGAAAGACTGTGTCGACGCGGGCACGTTCAGGCAGGACCTGTACTACCGGCTGAACGTGATCGAGCTGAAAATGCCGGCGCTGCGCGAGCGGCGGGAGGACATTCCGTTCCTGGTCGAATCCCTGCTGTCGCGCATGTACACGGACGACCGGCCACGGCTGAGCGACGAAGCCATGCGCGCGCTATGCGGCTATGCTTATCCCGGCAACGTGCGCGAACTCGAAAACATCCTCGAACGGGCCACGGCGCTCTGCCGCGACAACCGGGTCGAACTCGAAGATCTGCAACTTGCCGACGATCCCGCGCTCAGCGACGGTGAAACGCTTTCCGGTGAAACGCTGGACGACCATCTGAATCGCGTGGAAAGGCAGAGCATTCTCGATGCCTTGGCGAAGACCGGCTTCAACCGTACCGCGGCGGCTCGGCGGCTCGGCGTCACCTTCCGGTCTCTGCGCTACCGCATCGAGCGGCTGGGCATCGAGGAAGGGACCGAATGACCTTCGCCGGCGCGATGACCGACGGATGGATCGGCGGCATTCGCCGCATCCCGTCGCCCAACTGCGACGATCGTCCCGCCGGGCAGACCGTGTCGCTGATCATCATTCACGCGATCAGCCTGCCGCCGTCGCAATTCGGTGGCGACGGCATCGAGCGGCTATTCACCAATACGCTCGACCCCGGCGCCCATCCCTGTTTCGCCGGCATCGCCTCGCTGCGGGTATCGGCGCACTTCCTGATCCGCCGGGACGGCGAGCCGATCCAATTCGTTTCCTGCGACCGGCGCGCCTGGCATGCCGGCGTCTCATGCTGGCAGGGAAGGACGGCCTGCAACGATTTTTCCATCGGCATAGAGCTTGAAGGATGCGACGAACTCCCCTTTGAAGACATCCAATACGATCGGCTCATTGCCCTGATCGGACGATTGCGTTCCCACTACCCGATCACCGCGCTGGCCGGCCACGCGGACGTCGCGCCGGAACGAAAGACCGACCCGGGGCCTTGTTTCGCATGGCAGAGGGTTTCAGAGGACAGAGGTTCGAGAGGACAGAAGACAGATGAGCTTGCGGCGCTTCGCGCCGGGAGAAGGAGGAAAAACCGAGCGATGGGTTTTTCTGTCTTCTGTCCCGTTCCCCACTCGGCGCGAAGCGTCCAAGCCTATCTGTCTTCTGTCCTCTCAAGATTCTGTCCTCTGAAACTGATCCTGCTCCCGCCTGTTGTCTTCTCCACCCGGATCTGTCTGTCGATCCGCTCGCCGAGTTCGGCGACGTGCGAGATGACGCCGATGATGCGCCCGCCGCCCGTCATTTCCGAGAGCGTCCTGACCGCAAGTTCCAGCGCTTCCGGGTCGAGATAGCCGAAGCCTTCGTCGATGAACATCGCGTCGAGCCGGACGCCGCCCACGCTTTGCTGAACCACGTCGGACAGCCCGAGCGCGAGCGATAACGACGCCAGGAAGGATTCCCCGCCGGACAGGGTGTTCGCCGAGCGGGTCTTGCCGGTGTATGCGTCGAGCACTTCGAGTTCCAGCCCCCACTTCCTGTTGCCGCTGTCACTGTCGGCCTTGCGCAGAAAGGTGTAGCGGCTCTGGCTCATCCGCCGGAGGCGCAGATTCGCGGCGCCGAGCACACGCTCGAAATACGCCGCTTGCGCATAGGTCTCAAAATCGAGTTTGCCGTTCGCGGTGTCCGATAATTGCCTGACGGCGGCGTATCGCTTCTCTAGTCTGGCAAAACGCGCCGCGCTTTGCCGCAACTCGTTCAATACCCGATTCGTCTGTTCGAGGCGGCTCTTTATTTCATCGCGCCGCTCGCGCAGTCCGGCGGACGCGATATCGACCGCTTCCGCTTCGGCGGCGAGCCTTTGCAGATCGGGCTTTTCCCTGTCCTTCGTCTCGGCCGTGAGCCGTCCGATTTCCGAGTCGAGCCGCTCTTTCTCCTTCCCGTAGTCGGCAAGCCGCCTCGCCATGAAAGCGAGATCGTCTTCCGTGACCAGCGCGGCGGCATATTCCGCCTCATCCGCGAAGCCATTCGCCCGCAACGCGCCGACATACGCGCCGCGCGCTTCGTCATGAATCTTCCCTTGCTCCCGCTCGCGGCGTTCGCGTTCTTCGAGCAGGGTCCGCGCGGCCTGATCCGCCTTGTCGGCCTCGGCGCCTTGGCTTGCCGCGGCCTCGCGTTTTTGCGCCAGCGCGGCAAGCGCCCGCTCTTCCGCTTTTTTCTCCGCGGCCAGCCGCTCTCTCCGGGCCTGCGCCGCTTTCAGCCTTTCGCTCAATCGCTCTCCGGCCTCATCCCAGGTGACACCGGGGACGAACGCCGACAGGTCCGCAAGAAAACGCCCGATGAGCGTCTCGATCGCGGATTTCAGCTCGGCGCACGCGGTGGCCTTCGCGTCACGCTTCACACGCGCCTCATCCAGGGTTCCCCTGGCTTTTTCCAGCCGGCCTTCCGAGACCTCGCCCTCGGCGAGGCCCGCCGGCGCGGGATGTCCGGTCGAGCCGCAAACCGGACAGGGTTTTCCGGCGACGAGATTTTTCGCCAGTATCCCCGCCTGTCCGCGCAAAAACGCTTCCTCGATCGCCCTGTGTCCGTCGCTCGCCGCGTTGAATCCGGCGATCAGCGCCTCCAGGGCGGCGCGCGAATCCCGCAACCCGGACCGTTTCGTCTCGATGGCGTGGTAATCCGACGCCAGAACGCTCAATCTGTCGAAGCCGTCCGCCGACTGTTCCCATTCGCGTTTCAGCCTGTCGAACGCCGCTCGCCGGTCATCGAGCGGCGGCAAATCGGCGAGGAGCGCTCGGGCCTTCGCCAGCCCGGTCTGCGCGCTGGCCGCGCGCGCTCTGGCTTTGTTCAGATCGTCCCGCGCCGCGACGTGGCGCCTGCCGGTTTCGTCCGATCTGCCGGCGAACGGCCCGACGCGGCGCAGAGCGATTTCTCCACGGGCATGGCGTTCGCCGATCCGCTCCATCTCGCCGGCCTTCGCCGAATGTGCCGCGAGCGCGGCGCGCGCCGCGTCGAGCGCGTCGAACTTCCCGGCAAGTTCCCGCGCCACGGCCATCTTCGCGGCGAGGCCGGTCTTTTGCTTTTCGTACCCGGCGAGCCTTTCGTCCGTTACGGAAAGTTCCTTCCTGTCGTTTTCGAGCTGTTCATCCCATCTGGCGAATTGCTCGTCGCGCCTGTACGGATCGAGGCCGTGACGCGCGAACTCGCCGCGGCAGACATCCAGCTCGCCGCTCAGCGCCCTCGCTCGTGATTTCAGGTTTTCCTGAAAGGATCTGAGCGCATCCGTGCCGAAGATATCGCGCAGGATGCCGACCCGATCCTTCGTGCCGCTTTGCAAGAAACGCAGAAAATCATTCTGCGCGATCATCACGATCTGCGCGAACTGATCGCGCTCGAGCCCGATGATCTCGGTCACTTTCGGCCTGACGTTGCGCTCGCCGCTCACGTTCGCGCCATCGGGCAGACGCAGTTCCACCTCCTGTCCGTTGTTCCTGATCGCGCGTTTGATGGAGTACACGTCATTCGCGGACGAAAAATCGAGTTCCACGAAGGTTCTGGCCTTCTCGTCGGCGAAGTCGGAACGCAGCATTTGATACCTGTTCCGCGCCTTCCCGCTCGCCTCGCCGAACAGCGCAAAGGAAATCGCATCGAATATCGTGGTCTTTCCCGAACCCGTCTCGCCGGTAATGAGATAAAGCCCGCTCGTTCCGAGCCGGGTGAAATCCACGCTCTGCGTATCGGCATAGGGGCCGAAGGCGCTCATCGTCAATCTGAGCGGTTTCATCGTTCCGTCCCGGACGTTTCGAGCAGTTCGCGCGCGATTTCCGCCTGTTCCTCGCTCATCACCGCGCCGCTGAGCCTGAGAAAGAACTCGCTGAACAGGTCATACGGCGACAGGCGCCCGATCTCCTCCGGGGTCGGGCGCATGGCGGATGCGTCGACGCCTGTCCGTGAATTCTCGAAATCCAGGGCCATCACATTCGGATAGACGCTGCGCAGCCTGTTCAGGGGATCGATTATTTCTTCCTCGTCCGTCAGCACGACATGGAGGTAATCCTCCCTGTCCGCCCGCGCGGCGGCTTCCGCGCTCAGCAGGACTTCGAGCCGGCCCTTCATTTCGCGCATGTCGCGGAGTGGCGCGAGCGGCAGGGTCGTCACCGTCAGATCGCCCTTCCGGCGAAGCTCGGCGAGCGTGACGGACTTCTTCTGCCGCCATTCGGAGAAGGAATATTTCAGTGGCGAGCCTGCGTAACGGACATGTTCCGCGCCGACCGTCTGCGCGCCGTGCAGGTGTCCGAGCGCGGCATAATCGAAGTCTCCGATCGATTCCGCGCCGATCGCGTCCAGGCCGCCGACCGGGTTCAGTTCCGATTCGCTGCGCACCGGCGCGACGCCCGCCCGGGTGAAAAACTGATGCGCCACGAGCACGTTGCGGGCGGAAAAATCGATATTCGCGGATTCCAGCGCCGCCGCGAACGCATCGTCGTAGCCGTCTATCTCGCGCTCCCCCGCCGGGTTCCGCACCGACGAAGGCTTGATGAACGGCAGCAGCCAGAAGTTCACCGCGCCGTATTCATCCGTGAGCGTGACCGGGCGCAAGGCGCCCTCGAACACGCCGCGCAGATGGATGCGCTTCTCCGAAAGCAGGCGGCTGGCGTAGTTCAGGCGTTCCGGCGAATCGTGGTTACCCGAAACGAGCAGTACCGAAACGTCCTCGTTCGACATCCCGGTCAAAAAATCGTCGAACAGACGCACCGCCT
Organism: Accumulibacter sp.; assembly: GCA_031284185.1. Classification (GTDB taxonomy): domain Bacteria; phylum Pseudomonadota; class Gammaproteobacteria; order Burkholderiales; family Rhodocyclaceae; genus Propionivibrio. The sequence continues at coordinate 14,283 of JAITAJ010000230.1, forward strand.
CGACGCCCGGCACCGCGCGATCGTAAATGTCGCCCGCGATCACCACGGCATCCGGCTGTTCGGAGCGTACGTATTCGATGATCTGCCCGAAGACGTGGCGCTGCCCGTCGAGCATCGAAAAGCCGTTCACGCTCTTGCCGATATGCAGATCAGATAGATGGAGGAATTTCACGGTTCAGGGAAGTTCAGAGGACAGCGGTTTGAGAGGACAGTTTCAGAGGACAGCGGTTTGAGAAGA
>JAITAJ010000337.1 GCA_031284185.1 Accumulibacter sp.
TAGATAAATTCAGTCTGGCGCTGGTGGCTGTATTCGCGTTCGTGTTTCTCGGTGAGCGGCCGTCTGTGCGTGAGTGGATCGGGATCGCCCTCGTCTCGCTGGGCGTGCTGACGCTGGCAATCAAGCGCTAGGCTTGGGAGAAGGGTTTGCCGGAAACCGGCCCGAATTCAAAATCAGCTTTTTTTCTACGCCAAGGCCCGGCGGTGTCGAACGGCGACCTTCGGCCCGAACCAGGCCACGGGGCCAGGGTGCGTTCGTCAAGGATTGGCGACGCCGCGCGTCGTTCGGCATCGAGAATTCCCGGCGCGTCCTCCGGGTGGGTCGAAGCGGCAATGGCGCGCAGCCGGTTCATGCAGAGCAGGCATTCGCGCATCGGCAATCCGCCGTGGATCGGTTCCGCGTAAAGCCGATCTTCGGACACCCGGAGTTCCGGGGCGGCCCGGCGGCCAAGGTACCGGCCGGTATCGCGCAAACGCGGCGGGAACGGGGCGCGAGTCATGAGTTCCTCTCCCGATCGGACAGTTTCCGATCCACTCTCCGAAAATTTCATTTTTTTTACAAAACCGGCGAAAAATATCGGACAATTTTCGACGCACCCATGTCACGGAGCGAAAACAACATGAGAAGCCCGAGAAAAACGCAATCCGGTTTTACGCTGGTCGAGATCGCCATCGTGCTCGTCATCATCGGCCTGTTGCTGGGAGGAGTGCTGAAGGGGCAGGAACTGGTCAACAGCGCCAAGGCAAAGAATCTGTCCAATGATTTCCGTTCCGTCTCTTCCTTCGTTTACGCTTATCAGGATCGTTTCCGGGCCTTGCCGGGAGACGACCGTTCGGCTGCCACGCACGTCAATGGCGGCACCAATGCCTCCTCGTCCGCCAAACTGGGTAACGCGCGCATCGACGGCTCCTGGAACTCCGATGCCAATACGGACGAAAGTTTCCTGTTCTGGCAGCACGTCCGCCTTGCCGGTCTCGCCACCGGAACGTCCGACACCGCCTCGGCCGACTACATCCCGCGCAATGCGGAAGGCGGGCGCGTCGGAATCACCGGAAACGCCGTTCTCACCGCGCCGACGACGTCTTATCCGGGAAGTTTTTACGTTTGCTCGCAGGGAATCCAGGGGCGCCACGCGCGGCAAATCGATACGACCATCGATGATGGAAACACGAAGACGGGTTCGGTGCGCGCCATGACCGACGGTAACGCCACGAGCCTCGACGCCATCGACGTTCAGGCCAAGGATGACGCCGAACTCTACACCGTGTGCATGGCTTTTTAGGCGCTCGGCTCCGGGGACGCGCGGGGAGGGCGGTTTCCCGGCCTGTGATCTGATCTCACCCCTCTTCTTCCTCGTTGAACTGCATGGCGTGCAGACGGGCATAGTGGCCGTTGCGCGCCAGCAGCTCGGCATGCGCGCCGTATTCGACGATGCGCCCCTGATCCATGACCATGATCACGTCGGCTTTCTCGATCGTTGACAGCCGATGGGCGATGACCAGTGTCGTGCGGTTCTGCATCACGCGATCCAGCGCCTTCTGGATGTGCCGTTCCGACTCGGTATCGAGCGCCGAGGTCGCTTCGTCGAGAATCAGGATCGGCGCGTCTTTCAGGATGGCGCGCGCGATCGCCAGCCGTTGGCGCTGACCGCCTGAAAGCAGGACGCCGTTTTCTCCGACCAGCGTGTCGTAGCCATGCGGCAGTCTTTCGATGAACTCCCTGGCATAAGCGGCTTCGGAAGCCTTTTCGATGGCCTCGCGCGGGGCGCCGGCGAGGTCGCCGTAAGCGATGTTGTTGGCTACGCTGTCGTTGAACAGCGAGGTCTGTTGAGTGACCAGGGCGATGTGCCGGCGCAGGTTGCGCAGGGTGAAGTCCCGGATGTCGACGCCGTCGATCAGTATCTGGCCGGTCGTGTGGCGGTAGAAACGCGGAATCAGGCTGGCCAGCGTGGATTTGCCGCCGCCCGATCGCCCAACCAGGGCGATCATCTGCCCCGGTTCGATGGCCAGGCTGATGTCGTCGAGCACACGCGGTCCGTCGCCGTAGCCAAACGAGAGGTTCTTGACTTCGATGCGTCCCGATACGTGTTCGCGCTCGATCGTGCCGTGATCGGCTTCCTGCGCCTCGTCAAGCTGCGCGAAGATGCTTTCCGCGCCGGCCAGCCCCTTCTGTATCGTGGCGCTGACTTCCGACAACTGGCGGATCGGCTTGGGCAGCATCCCGGCTGCCGTGATGTAGGCCACGAGATCGCCGGCCGAAGCGTCGCCGCGCAGCAGAAGGACCAGGAAAAGCAGCACCGACATGCTGGAAAAGGTGACCAGTTGCAGCGCCGGCGTGAATACCGCCGACGTCCGGGCCATGCGCAGTTGCTTGTCCGTGTTGGCGGCGCTGGACGCGCGGAAGCGCGCCGCCTCGCAAGCCTCGCCGCCGAAACTGCGCACCACCCGGTAAGCCTGGATCGTTTCCGAGGCGACGTGCGTCAGATCGCCCATGGCGACCTGGATCCTTCTGCTCTGTTTGCGGAATTTGCGGCTGGTACTGCCGACCATGAGGCCGATGATCGGCAGGATGGCAAGCATCACCAGCGTCAGTTTCAGGTTCATCCACGTGAGGTAGGCGAACAGGAAGGCGACGGTCAGCCCTTCCCGGATGATCACCTTGATCGCGTCGGTCGCGGCGCCGGTGACCATCGTCACGTTGTAGGTGATGCGTGAGATCAGGTGCCCGGAATTGTTCTGATCGAAATAGGCATTGGGCAGCCGGAGCAGATTTTCAAAGAGCGCGATGCGCAGATCGTGGATCAGGCCGAGGGAAACGCGCGACAGGAAATAGTTGCCGAGATACGAACCGACGCCTTGCCAGAACACGATCGCCACCAGCAGCAAGGGAACGCCGTAAGCGAGGTCGAGATCGCCGAGCATCGGAATGTCGTGGAAGGTCGATCTTTCCGGCTCGGTCAGTCCATCGACGAAAAACTTCAGGATGCTGGCCAGCATCGGCTGGGCCGAGGCGAAGATGATGAACCCCAGCAGGCTGACGACGAACAAGCCGATGAAGGGACGCAGATAACGGAGGAGCCGGAAATAGATTTTCAGGGATGAGACTAGCTTGACCGGATGTTGCATCATTTGCCCGCCTGGCGTTGATTTTCGGCGAAAAGTGTAACACGGTGTTCAGAGGACAGAATCTTGAGAAGACAGAAGACAGATCAGTTTGCGGCGCTCCGCGCCGGGGAATGAACGAAAAACCGGGCGCTCGGGTTCCAGAGGACAGAAACTTGAGAAGACAGAAGACAGATCAGTTTGCGGCGCTCCGCACCGGGGAATGAACGAAAAACCGGGCGCTCGGTTTTTCCTCCCTTATCCGGCGCGACAGCGCCGCAAGCCTATCTGTCTTCTGTCCTCTCAAACCGCTGTCCTCTGAACCTCTGTCCTCTCAAACCGCTGTCCTCTGAACCTCTGTCTTCTCAAACAGCTGTCTTCTGAACCCGCGCACTCCAGCCAATGGCTTTGCGCCGGCGCGGCCTCGGGGCCTTGCCGGGACGCTCATTTGCCGGTTTGACCACATTCTCCGCGGGAGCGAAACCCAGCCATCCGCCGAGTACCGCTTCGGCTTCTTCGACGCCGGTCTGCTTCAGACTGGAAAACAACTGCGCCGAACAAAGGCCGCCCGGAATGGCGAGCGCTTCCTTCACCTTGCGCAACACTTGCGCTCCTTCATTGCGCGTCAGCTTGTCCGCCTTGGATAACAGGACGTGAATCGGCTTGCCGGTTTGCGCGAACCAGTTGATCATCCGCGTGTCGAGATCGGTCAGGGGATGGCGGCTGTCCATGATCAGTACCAGGCCGACGAGCGGCGAGCGGCACGTCAGGTAAGGCTCCAGCAAATCTCCCCATTGCTTGCGTATTTCCGCGGGCGCCTTGGCGAAACCGTAGCCGGGCAGATCGACCCAATAGCGGCCACCGCCGAGCCGGAAATAATTGAGATGCTGGGTGCGCCCAGGCATCTTGGAAACGAAGGCCAGACGCGCATGACCGGCCAGCGTGTTGATCGCCGATGATTTCCCCGCGTTTGAACGACCGGCAAAGGCGACTTCGGCCATCGAATCGGCCGGCAGATCGCTCAGGCTGGCGACGGTGACATGGAACGCGGCATGTCTGAACAGAGAGCGGGAGGCGGATGGCTGCCGATCCGTTCCTCCACCTTCCATCATCGGAGCTCCAGCAGGCTCTCGTCCCACTTGGCATGCTTCTCGAAGCCCAGCAGATTGGCGATCGTCGCCGCGATGTTCGAGAGGCCAGCCTTGTCCATCGGCTTCAAACCCAGTCGGCCGCCGGTCGCGTTGTCATAAAGGATCAGCGGAACCGGATTGAGGGTATGCGAGGTCTTG
>JAITAJ010000354.1 GCA_031284185.1 Accumulibacter sp.
GCAACGGGCCCGCGCCGAGAATCGGGCGTGAAAGTCCTCACTCACGGGGTAGGCCCAGCGCACGGCGACGGCCGGCGGCAGGTGGCTGTTGACTCCGCGTACCCAGGCCGTCAACGGACGCCGGGCTTGCGTGTCGAAATGCGCGACCTGCCCGACGGCATGTACGCCCGCGTCGGTCCGTCCGGCACAAACGACGCGGATATCTTCTTCGGCGATGCGGCTCAACGCGCATTCCAGTTTGTCCTGAACCGTCTCGCCTTCCGGCTGCGTCTGCCAGCCACGCAGGGCGCTACCGTCATATTCGACCCCCAGGGCGACGCGCACGGCGATGGCTACCGGAGACAGAGCAGGATCAGCCCCGCGAGCCATCCGGCCATGAGGCATCCGTCGATCCAGCGCATGGCCCGGTGATCGATCTCGATCACTTCGCCCGCGGCGGTTTCGGGAACATCGAGCAGCGAGCGCCAATCGCGCGGACGAGGCAGACTTTCCACGTAGCGCAGGGCGAGCATCAGACGCGCCACGCCCCGGTCCGAATCCGCGCCGAGTCGCCGGAAAGGGGTGAGCAGGACATGCGTGGCCGCCAGCAGGTCGGCAAGCGGCATGAATTCAAGAAACGCGGCGACCGTGACCAGCACCAGAAACAGGCGTCCGAGGTGCTTCAGCGCTTCGTCGATGCCTTCATGAGTCGGCGCCATGCCACCGCTCCAGAGCGGTTCGCCCGCGACCCCCCAGGCGAAGACGAGCGTCAGCGAGAGTAAGAGCCAGCGCGCCCGCCAGATCAGGCGAGCGCCGCGCCGCGCCACGCGCTTTCCCGATAGGGGGGCGATCAGGCAGACGGCGAACAGCGCCGCGCCACTCAGGCACTGGACGGCGACGAGCAGGGCCAGCCAGCCCGTGAGGCGCGTCGCCGGATGAAGGCGCATGATTTTCACGGGCGCCGGGTTCGAGGCGTCCGCCCAAAAGAGAAGGCCGCCTCCCCTTTCCGGTCGCGGCCCTTCGTTCCGGGTTTCGCCCGAGTCATCCGCCGATTCTGGCCAGCATGTCCTGGGCGGCCTCGCGCTGACTCACGCTCCCTTCCTTCAGGACTTCCTGGAGGAGTTCGCGCGCGCCTTCGACGTCGCCCATTTCTTCGTAAGCCTTGGCCAAGTCGAGTTTGGTGGCAACGTCCTCGCTCGAATCGGCGTCCAGTTCCGGGGACAGGCCCTGGTCGGGATCGGCATGCGGCGAACTGACGACCGTATTCGCCTGCTGGTTGGCGAAGTTGGAATCGAACGCCATCTCGGACGGCGGGGGCGAGGCTTCGGGAACCCGCCGCGTTTCGGCCCGTTCCGGGGCGGAATCGGCATTCGCCGCCGCCTCGCCTCGATCTTGCGGCGCCGAGAAGGCGGGCGGCGACATGACGAGGGTTTCCATCTGCCGCGAGGCGAAATCCGGGTTGACCGCCGTGGCCAACTGGGTCTCCCTGGGCGTGAACTCTTCGGCCATCTCTTGCGAGGGCGCCCGTGCCGCGTCGCCGGAAGAGGCCGGTTCTTCGACGTCGGCGATTTCCAGATCCGGCGAATGCAGGTCCAGGTCGATCGACGCCATGTCGAACGGCGGCGGTTCGGGCGGCGTGCGCCCGAGGAAGGTGGACTCGGTCAGGCTGACGTCGAACTCGACGGCATCGTCCGCCAGGGGTTGTTCGTCGGTCCGCGCGGCGGATTTGCCTTCGTCCTTATTGAAATCGGGCGGAGCCAGGGACGCGCCACCCAGATCGAAATCGATGTGGGACTGTTGCAAGCGGTTTTCCTGCTGATCGAGCGTTTCGGCCAACGGCGCTACCTGCGTGCCGATGTCGAAATCGAGATCCGCCGGTTCGACCTTGGCCGCTGCCGCCGGCACGGGCACGGGAGCGGGCGCCTTCGGCGCGGATTCCTTCGGAGGATGAACCTCGGGCGCCGGCAGGGAGAAGTCGGAGAAATCGGCCTCGGGCGCCAGCTTGGGGGAATCGGCCTGCGGAATGGCATTCGGGCCGGCATTGCCTTCGTGATTCAATACCGTGGGCGGGGGCGATGGCGCCTTGACCGCGGCGGGGGGCGCCGACACGGTCAGACCGCCGATCTCCGGGCCGGGTTTTCCGGCGCCGTGGTAAATCGGATTATTGGGATCGAGCGAGTGCCCCATCGTTGCCGCCTTGTCCCAATCCGGACCGGCGCCGCCGGTCTCGCCGCGCAATTCGACTGCCAGGGTCTCGAATTGCTTGACATCCTTGCGCTCGGAATAGATTTCGAGCAGTTTGGCGATGATGGCGACACGCTTCGGATATTTCTGGCGCGCTTCCAGCAGAATTTCTTCCGCCTGCGCGGTGCGCCCATACGCGATGTAAACCTCGGCCTCGGCAACGGGGTCGACTTCGTCGGTATCGATGGTGCCCGGGCCGACCTGACTGAAATCGGTCTGCGACGGTACTTGCGAGGTATCGATGCTCTGTCCGCCGGTGATGACCGAACTGTCCAGCATCCCGGTCGTGTTTTCCGGCGTCAGGGTGCTGTTCAACTCCGGTTCCGCCTCGGCCATGGCGCGCCGGCGGCGCCAGAAGAGGTAGCCCGCGACGAGCGCCAGCACACCGCCGCCACCCGCCAGCATGGCGGTGTTGTCGAGCAGTTGTTCAAAGAAGCCCGGTTCCTCTGGCGGCGGCGGGGGCGGCGGCGGTGTTTTCGGCTTTGCCGCCGGCGCCGGCAGCGCGGGTTTCACCACGGGCCGCGCCGGGGGCGGCGCATCGACCTTCGCCGGAACCGTTTCAGGCGTCGCCGCGGGCGACGGCGCGGGCGTCACCGCGGGCGGGGGCACGGGCGTCGGCGCGGGCGGCGTCGGCGCGACGACCGGGGTCTGCGCGGGAGGCGGTGGAGGAACCGGAGCGGCGCTCGCCACCGGCGCCGCCGGTTTCGCCGATGCTTGTTTTTGCAGATCGGCCAGACTCTGGTTTTTCAGTTCCAGCAGTTTTTGCAGGTCGGCCACGTTCTTTTCGAGGGCCGCCACCCGTTCGTTGGCTTCCCTGAGCGCCTTGTCCCTGGCGATCACGTCCTCGTCGGATACCCTGCCGAGCGCGGTGGCGCCTTTCCGGGAAGCCGGTTCGGCACTGGAAACCTTCAGATGATCCTTCGGCGCCGCCTGCTCCGGCCCGTCGGCCACCTTGGCGGTAATCTTTCCGCCGGATTCCTGTCTCGCCACGTCATCCTTGCCCGTGAATCCGGCGGCGGCGCCGGCGAGCCTGCTCCGGTAGGCGTTCCAGTCCCCGGATTGCGCCACGACGACTTTCCTGGCTTCCTTCGCGGAGATGGATTCAAACGCCGATTTCTGGGGTATCGAGAGAATGGCCCCGGTTCTCAGGCGATTCATGTTGTTGCCGTCAAAGGCGCCCGGATTGGCGCGGAAGAGGCCGACCAGCATCTGATCGAGCGAGACGCCTTCCAGCTTCGTTTCCGTGGCGATGCGATGCAGCGTATCGCCACGCTTTATCTCGCGCCCTTCGCCGGCATACGCGGCGGATCCGGCCGGCCTCTGCGTCGCTATCAGCGGCGCCCGCGGCGTTCCCTGTACCTGCGCGATCGCCCGCGCCCGCACTTCGCTGTCGATGGCCGACGACGCGCCGGGTCCGGCGATTGCCGGCACGCCGGAAGCGGCGACCGCCGGCGCGTTGACGACCGCCGCCGGCGCCGATGTCCCGCTCGCGTATTCCGGGGGATCGAGCAGGAAAGTGTATTCACGCACCAGCCTGCCCGTGGACCAGCTCAGTTCCAGGAGCATGTCGAGGAAGGGGTCGTTGATCGGCCGATCGGAGGAGAGCCGGATGATCGCCTGGCCATTGGGACGCTTGTCAAGCTCGAAGCGCACGCTCAACAGGGCCGTCGCATAATCCAGGCCGGCCTGCTCGAATGTTTCGGGCGGAGCCAGCCGCGCCTTCATGTCGGCCAGTTCCTGGCGCGTCGCCGTCACTTCGATTTCCGCCCTGAGCGGCTGGCCGAGCGCCGAAAGCACGACGAGCCGGCCAAGGCCGGCCGCCTCCGCCGGTTGCGGCGTTCCCGCCAGCGCAATGAAAGAGGCGACCGCCAAAACGGAGGAACGCAAACCAAAAAGCCTGATAGTTCGATGTGTATTATTTGCCACGGCGCCACCTTGAGCGTCGAATCTGGAAATACCAGAATAACATCATGGGGTTAGCGATGCAAGCTAAACTTACTTGTAATGTAACGCAACGGTCGAGTGAGGAAAGACATGGCGATATTCCGATTTTCGTCCGAGACGGCGATCATTCGTTGAGCAACAGGCGAAGCATACGCCGCAAGGGTTCGGCGGCACCCCACAGCAACTGGTCGCCGACGGTGAAGGCGCCGAGATATTCCGGACCCATGGCCAGCTTGCGCAGACGCCCGACCGGCACCCTGAGCGTGCCGGTCACCGCCGCCGGCGTCAACTCGCGCTCGCTCGCCTCGCGCTCGTTGGGCACGATCCTGACCCACGGCGTGCTGTCGGCGATGAGGTCGGTGATTTCGTCGAGCGGAATGTCGCGGCGCAGCTTGATCGTCAGGCCCTGCGAATGGCAGCGCATGGCGCCGACGCGCACGCAGAAGCCGTCGACCGGGATGATTCCGGGCGAGCGGAACGACGGACGACCGAGAATCTTGTTGGTTTCGGCCCCGCCCTTCCATTCTTCCCTGGACTGGCCGTGCTCGACCGGTACGTCGATCCAGGGAATCAGGCTGCCGGCCAGCGCGGCGCCGCGGAAGTTCCGGGTCGGAAAATCGATCGAGCGCATCGCCTCCGAGACCTTGCGGTCGATTTCGAGAATGGCCGACGCGGGATCGGCGAGTTCATCGCGCACCGCGTCGTGCAGAGCGCCCATCTGGCACAGCAATTCACGCATGTTCTGCGCGCCGGCGCCCGAGGCGGCCTGGTAGGTCATCACCGAGACCCATTCGACGAGGTCGCGCCTCAATAGTTCTCCCACGCCCATCAGCATCAGCGATACCGTGCAGTTGCCGCCGATCCAGTTTCTGCCGCCCTTGCCCAGCGCGCGCATGATGACCCCGAAATTGACCGGATCGAGGATGATCACCGCGTCCTTTTCCATGCGCAGGGCCGAGGCCGCGTCGATCCAGTGCCCGTCCCATCCCGCCGCGCGCAGCTTGGGGAAGATTTCCCGGGTGTAGTCGCCGCCCTGGCAGGTCATGATGACGTCCATCTGCTTCAGCGCCTCGACGGACATCGCGTCCAGGAGCTTGCCGCCCCCCTTGCCGCCCAGCGTCGGCGCGTCGCCGCCGACCGACGAAGTGGAAAAACAGACCGGCTCGATGAGGGCGAAATCGTCTTCCTCTTCCATGCGCCGCATGAGTACGGAACCCACCATGCCGCGCCAACCTACGAGACCTACTTTCATCATTACGCCACCTCGAATCGAAAAATAAACCCCCGCTTTTCCAGTCGCATGAAACCTCACCCGGCCATCATGACATGTCCATGCCGCGCGACACCCGGCGGGATGAATCGGGATGACGACACGGACGAAAGGCTGGACGCGGCGTGTTCCGCTTTTGCTTCACCGATGGGCCGATCCGGTCTCACAATGCCGCCAGCACCGCGTCACCCATTTGTTCCGTGTCGAGCTTCGTCGTTCCCGGCTCGTGGATGTCGGCCGTGCGCAGACCTTGCCCGAGCACGTTTTTCACCGCGTTTTCGATACGCTGCGCCATTTCTTCCAGGGCAAAGGAGTAGCGCAGCATCATCGCCACCGACAGAATAGTCGCCAGCGGATTGGCCAGGCCCTTGCCGGCAATGTCCGGCGCCGAGCCGTGGCAAGGCTCGTACAGGCCCTTGCCGGTCTCGTTGAGCGAGGCCGACGGCAACATGCCGATCGACCCGGTGAGCATCGAAGCCTCATCGGACAGGATGTCGCCGAACATGTTGCCGGTGACGATCACGTCGAACTGCTTCGGCGCGCGGACGAGCTGCATCGCGGCGTTGTCGACGAGCATGTGCGTGAGTTCGACGTCGGGATAGGCGGGCGCCAGTTCGTTCATCACGTCGCGCCAGAGCTGCGTCGTTTCGAGCACGTTGCTCTTGTCGACCGAGCACAGCTTGCGTTTGCGTTTACGCGCGGCTTCAAACGCCACCTTGCCGATCCGGCGGATTTCTTCCTCGCTGTAGATCATCGTATTGATGCCGATACGCTGTTCGACGCCGTCGACCCCGCGCGTCTCGATGCCGCGCGGCTGGCCGAAGTAGATGTCGCCCGTCAGTTCGCGCACGATCAGGAGGTCGAGGCCCGCCACCACTTCGGGCTTCAAGGTCGAGGCGTTCGCCAGTTCGGGATAGAGCGCGGCTGGACGCAGGTTGGCGAACAGGCCGAGCAGCTTGCGGATACCGAGCAGACCGCGCTCGGGACGCAATTCACGGGGCAGGACGTCCCATTTCGGGCCGCCGACCGCGCCGAGCAGCACGGCGTCGGCCGCCAGGGCCAGCCTTTGGGTGGCTTCCGGGAACGGATCGCCCACCGCGTCGACGGCACAGCCGCCGAGCGGAGCTTCTTCGATTTCGCACTTCAAATCCAGCGCTTTCAGCACGCGAAGCGCCTGGACGATGATTTCTGGACCAATGCCGTCACCCGGCAACACACAAATTTTCACGTCGATTTTCCTTTGGAGCCGATCGCCATTCATCGGAAGAACGTCAAAACAGGGACAAGGGACCTGCCGAACCGGAAAGCTGCGCAAACATCGTCGAAAAACGCGAAGATTATCTCATGGGGACGCCATCCCTGCCAGCCGAACCGATTCATGCCGGTGAAATCCCAAAAAAATTCAATTTTTCACGCGCGCCGCGCGATAAAGCGGCTGCACTCGTTCGACGTAAACCCTGAGATCGGCGAGACGCGCTTCGTTCGACGGATGCGTGGATAGCCACTGGGGCGCGCCATTGCCGGACGCGCGCGCCATTTTCTCCCACAGGGAAATCGCCGCCCGCGGGTCGTAGCCGGCCCGCGCCATCAGCTCGACGCCGATCCGGTCCGCTTCCTGTTCCATCCCGCGCGAATTGGGGCGCATGAAGGCGATGTCTCCGGCGGCTCCCACCAATCCCTGCCCGACGCTGGCATCCAGCCCGTAATAGGTGCCGATCAATCCGCCGAACGTGGCCGCCAGATCGACGCCCACCGCCTGGCTCGCCTTCTCCCGCCCGTGTTCGCGCAAGGCGTGCGCGATTTCATGCCCCATGACCGCCGCCAGTTCATCGTCGGTCAGGGCCAGCTTGTCCATCAGTCCGGTATAGACGACGATCTTGCCGCCCGGCATGCACCAGGCATTGAGTTCGCTCGCGCTGATGACGTTGGTCTCCCAGCGCCAGCCGGGAGCATCCGAACGAAAGGCTCCGGTCACGGCGATCAGCCGCGTGGCAATCCCCCTGACCCGCCGTACCTGCGCGGAGCCGCGGTTCAGCGTGTTTTTCGCGCGCGCTTCCTGAATCGTCCGGGCATAGGCTTGTTCGGCCGACTGGTTCACTTCCGCGGAAGAGAGCAACATGCTCTGCTGCCGGTCGACACCGACCGCCCCGGTGGACGTCGTATGCGTCGACGTGCAAGCCGCCGTCGCCAGCATCGACAGAGAAACCGCGATTACCCACGTTTTCAAGACGCTCGCTCCTTCATTTTTCGACATCATTTCCTTGGATGACAAGGCATACCGGCCGATTTCGGCCGATATCCGGGCCGACTCCGACGCGAAGCCTATCACGTCATGGGATCGTCAAGTGGCGTTCCGGTTTTCGGCGCGTCATCGCGGAGCGCCGCTGGCTTCATCCGCGTGTTTCTTCGGGGCGGCTCTCGTGTTTCCAATCCGCCCAGTATAATCGCCACCGTCGCCCGGGTGATGAAATTGGTAGACATAGCGGACTTAAAATCCGCCGCCGTATGGCATACGGGTTCGAGTCCCGTCCTGGGCACCAGAGGAATCGACCGCTCACGCCGCTGGCCGGCGTGGCGTCACTGACTGACTTGACGTGGTTTCATGGAGGCGCGAGCCGGAGTCGAACCGACCTACACGGATTTGCAATCCGGTGCATAACCGCTTTGCTATCGCGCCGTCTCAGCGGACGGAAGACAAACGGCGATCCAGTTACCGGCGTTTCACGCCGCGAACCGCTTGCCTTCCGCCTTCTGAAAACTGGAGCGGGAAACGAGTCTCGAACTCGCGACCTCAACCTTGGCAAGGTTGCGCTCTACCAACTGAGCTATTCCCGCGAAAAGAGTGCGCATTATATAGGCTTGGCGCGGCCTGTCAACGCGCCGGGCCGTTTCAGCGCTTGCGCTCCTGTTCGATCAGATACGGCAAGGCCATGCGCATGTAATACGCCATGGACCACAGGGTCAGCACGACCGCCACGTAGATGAGCCACGTCCCCAGCGCATCGACGTCGATGCCGACGAGGGGCCGGTGATAGAGCAACAGCGGAATCGCGATCATCTGGGCCGTGGTCTTGATCTTGCCGATCATCGAAACCGCCACGCTCTTGCGCGCGCCGATCTGCGCCATCCATTCGCGCAGGGCGGATATCGTGATTTCCCGACCGATGATGATGACCGCGATCAGCGCGCCGACGCGGTCGAGCTGAACCAGCATGATCAGCGCGGCGGCTACGACCAGCTTGTCCGCCACCGGGTCCAGGAAAGCGCCGAATACGGAGGTCTCGTTCCAGCGGCGCGCCAGATAGCCGTCCAGCCAGTCGGTTACCGCGGCGGCGATGAAAACCACGGTCGCCGCGAGATCGCGCCCGACGGGTTGCAGCCACGATTCGGGCACGTAGTACAAGGCGACGAGCAGGGGAATCAGGATGATCCGCAGCCAGGTCAGGAGTATCGGAATATTCGTTGGCATCAGTGCAAAGCCGCGTGGATTTTCTCTGCCAGTTCCCGGCTGATGCCCGGAACGGCGCCCAATTGATCGATTCCCGCGCTGGCAATGCCCTGTAATCCGCCGAAGCGGGCGATCAGCGCTTTCCGCCGCCGGGGGCCGACGCCGCTGATGTCCTCCAGACGCGAGGTCTTGCGAGTCTTGCCGCGCCGCAGCCGGTGACCCGACACGGCGAAGAGGTGCGCTTCGTCGCGGATTTCCTGGAGCAAATGCAAAGCGGGATGTTCCGCCGGTAATTGTACCGGTTCGCGCCCGTCGGGGAAAACCAGAGTCTCCAGTCCGGGCTTGCGCCCCTCTCCCTTGGCCACGCCGAGCATCGGCAGATGCGTGAGGCCGAGTTCCTCCAGGGCCGACGCGGCAGCGCCGACCTGTCCCTTGCCGCCGTCGATGAGCACCAGCGACGGGGCCACGCCTTCGCCGCCGCCCACCTTTTCGTAGCGCCGGAAGACGGCCTGGCGCATCGCGGCGTAGTCGTCGCCCGCCTGCACATTCTTGATGTTGAAACGCCGGTATTCCGCCTTGCGCATGTCCTTGCCCTGGTACACGACGCAGGAGGCGACCGTCGATTCGCCTTGCGTGTGGCTGATGTCGAAGCACTCGATGCGTATTTCCCGTCCTTCGTCCGCCTCATCCAGTTCCAGGCTCAGAAATTCCCGCAGGGCTTCCACGCGGGTTTCCTGGCGGGCGAACTGGCCGCGCCGGGCGGCGATCGCCAGGCGAGCGTTCTGCTCGGCCATGTCGACCCAGACCTTGTGCAGCGTCAGCCGGGGTTCGGCGACGGGCACCTGCCGTCCGGCCAGCGCGGCCAGCATCTCGGCGGTCTCGCTGTCGGGCAGGGCGAGATTGGTGAAAACGCGCGCCGGAATCGGATGCGTCAGGTAATACTGGGACAGGAAAGCCACCAGTACCTCGACCGGCGCGCTGCCGCCGGCGTTGCTCGGAAACCGCGGCTTGTCGCCGAGATGCCGGCCACCGCGCACCATGGCCAGATTGACGCAGCGCATCCCTTCCTCTTCCACGGCGACCAGCACGTCGACGTCCTCGTCGCGCGCGCTCTCCACGTATTGCCTGTCCTGCACGCATCGCAGCGACTGGATCCGGTCGCGGTATATCGCGGCCTGCTCGAAGGCCAGTTCGGCGGCGGCCCGATCCATCGCCTCGGTGAGCCGGCGGAGGATTTCCTGTCGTCTCCCCTGGAGGAACATCGACGCCATCTGCGCGTCCTGCGCGTAGGCTTCCGGGCTGATCAGTCCCGCGCACGCTCCGGAGCAGCGCCTGATCTGATGCAGCAGGCACGGACGCGAACGGTGGCCGAACACCGAATTCTCGCAAGTGCGCAGGCGAAACATGCGTTGCAGCAGGTTGATGCTCTCGCGCACCGCCGTGGACGACGGATACGGCCCGAAATAATCGGCCTGGCGATTGGTTGCCCCGCGATAGAAAGCCATGCGCGGGTAGGGGTCATGCGAAATGAGGATGTACGGGTAGGATTTATCGTCACGGAACAAGATGTTGTAGCGTGGCGAAAGGCGCTTGATCAGATTGTTTTCCAGCAGCAGCGCCTCGGCTTCCGAGCGCGTGACCGTCGTCTCGACCTGGGCGATCTGTGTCACCATCAGCGCGATGCGCGGGCTTGGGTGATTATCGCGGAAATAGGAAGCGACACGCTTTTTGAGGTTTTTCGCCTTGCCCACGTAAAGCACCGCGCCCTGCGCGTCGAGCATACGATAAACCCCTGGCAGTTCGGTCAGCGTTGCCAGCAGGACTTTCGGGTCGAAACTTTCGTCCATGAACGGAAGACGGTAGGATGTCGGCCGATGGTAGCACGAGTTTCAGAAGACAGAGACTTGAGAGGACAGGGTTCAGAAGACAGAGACTGGAGAGGACAGGGTTCGGAGGACAGAGACTGGAGAGGACAGAAGACAGATGAGCTTGGGCGCTTCGCGCCGAGTGATGAACGAAAAACCTAGTGGTCGGGGTCAGAGGACAGAGGTTTGAGAGGACAGGGTTCAGAGGACAGGGTTCAGAGGACAGAGACTGGAGAGGACAGAAGACAGATGCGCTTGGGCGCTTCGCGCCGAGTGATGGACGAAAAACCGAGTGGTCGGGGTCAGAGGACAGAGGTTTGAGAGGACAGAAGACAGATCGATTTGGGCACTATGGCTCAGAGGGCAGAGTCTTGAGAAGACAGAAGACAGATCGATTTGGATGCTATGGTTCAGAGGACAGAGACTTGAGAAGACAGAAGGCAGATCGATCTGGGCGCTATGGTTCAGAGGACAGAGACTTGAGAAGACAGAAGACAGATCAATCTGGGCGCTATGATTCAGAGGACAGAGATTTGAGAAGACAGAAGACAGATCGATTTGGGCGCTATGCGCCGAGTGAGGAACGAAAAGCGCGTCTGTCTTCTGTCCTCTTCAGACTCTGTCCTCTGACCCCGACCACTCGGTTTTTCGTTCATCGTTCGGCGCGAAGCGCCCAAGCGCATCTGTCTTCTGTCCTCTCCAAGTTCTGTCCTCTGACCCCGACCACTCGGTTTTTCGTTCATCGTTCGGCGCGAAGCGCCCAAGCGCATCTGTCTTCTGTCCTCTCCAGTCTCTGTCCTCTGAACCCTGTCCTCTCCAGCCTCTGTCCTCTGACCCCGACCACTCGGTTTTTCGTTCATCACTCGGCGCGAAGCGCCCAAGCGCATCTGTCTTCTGTTCTCTCCAGTCTCTGTCCTCTGAACCCTGTCCTCTGAACCCTGTCCTCTCCAATCTCTGTCCTCTGAATAATGCGTTGGGACATTTTCTGCAAGGTCGTCGATAACTTCGGCGACATCGGTGTGTGCTGGCGCCTGGCGCGGCAACTGGCGGGCGAGCACGGACTGGCCGTCCGCCTGTGGGTCGATGACCTGGCGGCATTCCGGCAACTGTGCCCGGAAATCCGCGCCGACCGATCGGAACAGACGGCGATGGGCGTCGATGTCAGGCGTTGGGAACAAAATTTCGCCGATGCCGCGCCGGGCGACGTGGTCGTGGAAACCTTCGCCTGCCGGCTTCCCGACACCTTCGAGTCGGCAATGGCCCAGCGCGATCCCAGGCCGGTATGGATCAACCTCGACCATCTCTCCGCCGAAGCCTGGGTCGCGGACTATCACGCGCGGCCCTCGCCACATCCACGCCTGCCGCTGACGAAATACTTTTTCTTCCCCGGATTCACCGAACAGACCGGCGGCCTGTTGCGCGAAAACACCCTGGAACGGGAACGGCAGAGCTTCCTTGCCACCACCGCGCGGGAATCCGCGCGCGCGCGATTCCTGACCCGCCTGGGAGTGCCGGACGCGATGCCATTCGACACCGATACGCTACTCGTCTCGCTGTTCAGTTACGAGAACGCCGCGCTGGCCGATCTGCTCGATGCCTGGTCGCGCGGCGACCGGCCAGTGCTCTGCCTGGCCCCGCCGGCCCGCAACCAGCCGGATCTGGAACGTTTCGCGCAACGGCGCCTGAGAGTCGGTGACGCCGCGCGCATTGGCCGTCTGACGCTGCGCCTCATCCCCTTCCTCCCGCAACCGGATTACGACCGGCTGCTGTGGTCCTGCGACATCAACTTCGCGCGCGGCGAAGACTCTTTCGTGCGCGCGCAATGGGCGGCCAGACCGATGCTCTGGCACATCTACGCGCAAAAGGAAAATGCCCATCACGCCAAACTCTCCGCCTTCCTCGACGCCTGGTGCGCCGGGCTGCCCGACCCGCCGGCGGCGGCCATGCGCGCGCTCTCCTTCGCCTGGAACGGCGTCGGGCCGATCACCGGCGAACTCTGGGAGCGCTGGCGGGGCTTTTTCCCGGCGTTCCACGAACACGCCGAAAAATGGCAAAAAAAACTGATGAAACAGCAGGATTTGTGTTCCCGCCTGATGCAATTCTGCCGATCCGGGCTATAATGCGCGGCTGATTTTTATCGCCTCCACCGGAATCTTTTGGAATACCGATCCCATTATGAAAACAGCTCAGGAACTTCGCGTCGGCAACGTATTCATGGTCGGCAACGACGCGATGGTCGTGCTCAAGGCCGAATACAGCAAGGGCGGCCGTAATGCCTCGGTCGTCAAGATGAAGATGAAGAACCTGCTCACCGGCACGCCGAGCGAAGCCGTTTACCGCGCCGATGACAAGTTCGACACCGTCACCCTCGACCGCAAGGAAGTCAACTACTCCTACTTCGCCGATCCGATGTACGTATTCATGGACGCCGAGTACAACCCATACGAAATCGAAGCCGACTACCTGCAAGAAGCGCTCAAGTATCTTGAGGACGGCATGCCCTGCGAAGTGGTGTTCTACGAAGGCAAGCCGATCTCGGTCGAACTGCCGACCAGCCTGGTGCGCGAAATCATCTACACCGAACCGGCGGTCAAGGGCGACACCTCCGGCAAGGTCATGAAACCGGCCCGGCTGGCGACCGGCTACGTGATCCAGGTTCCCGCCTTCGTGGAAATCGGCGACAAGATCGAAATCGACACGCGCACCGACGAGTACCGCGCCCGCGTCAAATAATAGTAGTCCGGGCCGTCAGATGACTTTTGAATAGCGGTTCCGCGTCCGGTCGGCGCGCAGACGCGCGTCGAAGACCATGGCAATGACGCGCGCCAGCATACGCCCGGGCGGCAGGACGACGACCCGGTCCGGTTCGACGCGCAACAGCCCGGCCCGCTCCATTTCACCAAGCTCGGCCAGTTCGAGCGAAAAATAGCGGGTGAAGTCGATGCCGTACTCCTTCTCGAACGCCGCAAACGGCAGGGCGAAGTGGCACATCAGCGAGCCGATGACCGCCCGCCGCAGCCTGTCGTCCGGCGTCAGTTCGATGCCCCGGAAGACCGGCAGAACGCCATCGTCGAGCCGCGCGTAATAATCCTCCAGCGTCTTGACGTTCTGGCTGTAACTGGCCCCGAGCTTGCCGATCGAACTGATGCCGAAGGACAGCATGTCGCGGTCCGAATGTGTCGAATAGCCCTGAAAATTGCGGTGCAGCCGTCCGGCGCGCTGCGCGACGGCCAATTCATCGTCCGGCTTGGCGAAGTGATCCATGCCGATGAACACGTAAGCGGCGGCGGTCAGTTTGCCGATGGCCAGCGCCAGGATGCGCAGGCGTTCGTCCGGCGTCGGCAGATCGGCATCGAGAATACGCCGCTGCGGCTTGAACAGCGCCGGAAGATGCGCGTAGTTATAGATCGACAGCCGGTCCGGACCGGCCGCCAGCACGCGATCGAGCGTGCGCTCGAAACCCGCCGCCGACTGTTTCGGCAGACCGTAGATCAGATCGACGCTGATCGATTTGAAACCGTTGGCCCGCGCCGCGTCGATCACCGCGAAGGTCTCCTCCTCGCTCTGAACGCGATTGACCGCCCGCTGCACTCGCGTGTCGAAGTCCTGCACGCCGACGCTGATGCGGTTGAAGCCCAGTTCGGCCAGCAGATCCACCGTGGCGCGGTCGACCTTGCGCGGGTCGACCTCGATCGAATATTCGCCGTCGTCGAGCAGCCGGAAATGCCGGCGGATCATGCCCATCAACCGGCGCATCTCGTCGCGCGACATGAAGGTCGGCGTGCCGCCGCCCCAGTGAAGCTGCTCCACCGCATCATCGTCCGGCGCCAGGAAAGCGGTTTGCAGCGCGATCTCTTTTCCCAGATATTTCAGGTACTTGGCCGAACGTCCGTGATCGCCGGTGACGATCTTGTTGCACGCGCAGTAATAGCAGATCGCGCTACAGAACGGCAGATGGAAATACAGCGAAAACGGCTTCCTGTCGCGCGGATCATCCCGCCGCCGCGCGAGCCGTTCCCGATACGCGTCGGCGCCGAAATCGGAAACGAAACGATCGGCGGTCGGATATGAGGTATAGCGCGGGCCATTGACATCGAAGCGGCGGATCAGCGCTTCATCGAAGACGAGACGATCAGAGAAGGGCACCGTGGAACACCAGTCTGGAAATGGATCACTCTATCAGAGTTCGGAAGACAGAGTTCGGAAGACAGAGTTCAGAGAAAACAGAGGACAGAAAAACCAGGCGCCCGGTTTTCCGCCCTCATCCGGCGCGAAGCGCCCAACCCGATCTGTTCTCTGTCTTCTGAAACTCTGTCTTCTTTCTGAATTCTGGAACTCTGTCCTCCGAAACGGTCTATACTCCGTCCTGGTTTGAACGCATCGTCACGAGATCATGTCCTCCGTCACAAAACCTCCCGATCCGTCGGCTGCGCGCTGGATTCGGTCGGGAAGCGCCGACTACCGCAAGGCCGAATGGGCGCTCTTCTTTGCCGGATTCGCCAGCTATTCGCAGATTTACTGCGTCCAGCCGCTGCTTCCGGCATTTGTCCAGACATTCAACGTCAGCCCGGCGGAAAGTTCCCTGGCCTTGTCGCTGACGACTGGTTTGCTGGCCGTATCCATCGTGCTGGCCGGCGCGTTCTCGCAGGCGCTCGGGCGGCGGGGACTGATGTTCTGCTCGATGCTGCTGGCGGCCGTCTCCAGCCTCGTCGTGGCGATGACGCCGGACTGGCTGGCGCTGCTGGCGATGCGGGCCGTCGGAGGATTCGTCATCGGCGGTGTTCCGGCGGTGGCGATCGCCTATCTATCCGAGGAAATCGAGCCGGACCATCTGGGCAAGGCAATGGGGCTTTACGTTGCCGGGACGGCGTTCGGAGGCATGATGGGCCGGATCAGCATGGGCGTGTTGACCGGGTTTACTTCCTGGCGCGTATCGCTCGGCCTGTTGGGCGTCGCCTGTCTTGCCGCGGCGATCGGTTTTCTGGCGATGCTTCCCCCTTCCCGGAACTTTGTTCCCAAGCCGGGTTTCGATCTCGGCTTTCATTTGCGCGCGTGGCGGGGGCATCTCGTCAACCGTGGATTGTTGCGCATCTATGTCTATGGCTTCCTGATCACCGGCGTTTTCGTGACGCTGTTCAACTACACCGTCTTCCGCTTGTCGGAAGCGCCTTATTTCCTGAGCCAGACGGCGATCAGCATGTTTTTCCTGGTTTACGGCTTTGGCATAGCCTCCTCGTCGGTTTCGGGGATGCTGGCCGACCGTTTCGGGTACCGTCCGCTGCTCGCGTCGGGTTTCCTGACGATGCTGCTGGGTGTCCTGGCGACCCTGCCGGACTCGTTGATAGTGATCTTTGGCGGAATCGTGCTGGCGACCATCGGCTTCTTCATCGCGCACGCGGTCGCCAGCGCCTCGATCGGCCCGCTGGCCGGCGAATACAAGGGCCATGCGGCATCGCTCTATCTCTTGTTCTACTACATGGGATCGAGCATCGTCGGTTCGGTCGGCGGCTGGTTCTGGGAACATGGCGGCTGGCCGTTCGTCGTCGGGCTTACCGTAGTGCTCGCGTGCGCGGGTCTGATCCTGGTGCTTTCAGAAGACAGAATCCAGAAGACAGAGGTTTGAGAGGACAGGGTTCAGAGGACAGTGGTTAGAGAGGACAGAAGACAGATGAGCTTGCGGCGCTGTCGCGCCGTTCAGAGGACAGAAAACCAGGTGCTCGGGTTTCAGAGGACAGCGGTTAGAGAGGACAGAAGACAGATGAGTTTGCGGCGCTGTCGCGCCGGGGGGGATGGAAAAACCGAGTGCTCGGGTTCAGCGCTGAATTGATGCGAGCAAAGCGACGTGTCCATCCAGACGGCGGCGTAGGGGACAATGGCAATCGTCCCGTGGGCGGACGGATCGCCCTCCGCACCGACGACTCCGGTCACATCACCCTCCGTTGCCCAATCGTCCAGTCAC
>JAITAJ010000001.1 GCA_031284185.1 Accumulibacter sp.
GGATCATGCCGATCCCGTTGTCTTTCGACACGGCGCGCAAGACCCGGATGTCCTCCGGCCTGTTGGAGAGTTCGTAATCGATCAGATCGACACACCTGGCCTCGCAGATGGCCTCGTACATCGCCACCACCGCTGGCTCGCCGATCGCCGGCGGCTGGCCGCCTTCGCTCGCCTTGCGCCGGGTCAACAACAGCGGAATGCCGTCCGCCGCGCGGCGGATGGCCCATGCCGTGTCGATCACCGCGGGAATGTCGCCGATCGCCTGGAAAAAATCGATCCGCCATTCGAGCAGATCGGGCTTCTTCGGAACGATGGCCCTCAGCTCGTCGAGAATCTCCGCCGGGGTCTCGCCCACCAGCGGCGTGATGATGGCCGGCAGCGTCCCTTTCCCCAAAGGCTCGCCCCGCACCGCTATCAATCTGGTTTCCTTCATGTCTCGATGCCCTTCTCGATCAGCCTTGCCTCCTGTCGCCGCATTCTCCCCCTTGCATTACGCGCTGCTGGAACGAATGGACCTGGTTCGGCTCGTATCGATCCGCCGCTCTCCCAAGGCCATCGCATTTGCCAAGGGAAACGGCCAAGATTTTTCCCCTCCCTCTCCTCGGGAGGGAGCGGGTGCGAAGGCCAAGAGAGGGCGGTCCAAACGAGAAACCGAGCGCTCGGTTTCTCGTTCATCCCGGCGCGAAGCGCCGCAAGCGGAACTGTCTTCTGCCCTCTCAAATTTCTGTCTTCTGTCCTCCGAAGATCAGGCCGAATCGCGCAGACGTTCCACGGCCAGCGCCGTTTCCTGCTGGCGACGCTCGCCGTCCCAGCCCAGCTCGCCGGCCATCAGTTCGACGACCCTGGGCAGGGCGGCCCGCGCGGCGGCATTGTCCACAATGGCCAGGGAAGTCCGGCGCGTGAGGGCATCCGAGGCGCGCTGGGCAAATTCGTGACGCGCGGCGTATATCACTTCCGCCTCGATATAGGGATGATCGGGATGCAGACGGGCGGAAAAGCCGCTTTCAGCCAGGCGCGCCACACTGGGCGCCTGATCGCCGAAAGCATTCTGGAGGTGGCGGGCGACCTCCTCGTCGATGCCGTAATCCCGGGTCAGCACCCGGAAAATGTCGGGGGAGAAATGCTCCGCGCCGATCAGCTTGAGATCGAGCGTCCTGCACGGACCGGAGGCGCGCAGCCCGGCGCTGGCGATGGCCTGGTCGACGGCTTCCTCGGCCATTTTGCGATAGGACGTCCATTTGCCTCCGGCCATGGTGATCAACCCCGAGGGACTGTGCATCAGCAGATGCTCGCGCACCTGCTGCGCCGTGTTGGCGGACGCATCGAACTTGACCAGCGGGCGCAGCCCCGACCAGGCCGCCAGCACGTCGCCGCGCCCGACGGAGAGATCGAAGTAGCGGTTGATGTGGCGCAGGACGTATTCGATCTCGTTCTCCTGGGCGCGCGGATGTTCGACGATCCCGACCGGGGTGTCGGTGGTGCCGATCAGCGCGTGGCCTTGCCAGGGAAGGACGAAAAGCACCCGGCCGTCCTCCGTTTTCGGGATCAGCAGCCCGGTGTCCGGCGGCACGAAGCGGCCGGACAGGATGATGTGGATGCCCGACGCGGCTTCCAGCACCGGTTGGGCGGCGGGATCGTCCATCTGCCGGATGCGGTCGGCGAAGGGGCCGGCGGCATTGACGATGCAGCGCGCGCGGATGGCGAATTCCTCGCCGCCGATGGAATCGCGCACGCGCGCCCCGCACAGCTTGCCGTCCCTCTGGTCGAGCGAGACGACTTCCACGTGGTTGGCGATGGCGGCTCCGTATTTGCGGGCGGTCAGCACCAGCGTCACGGCCATGCGCGCGTCGTGGAACTGGCCGTCGTAATAGATGACGCCGGCCTTGAGGTTCTCGCCGCGCAGCATCGGAAAGCGTTTCTTCGCTTCCTTGCCGCCGACCAGGCGGCTCTTGCCGAGTCCCAGCCTGCCCGCCAGCACGTCGTACAGCACCAGGCCGGCAAAGACGTAAGGCACCTCCCACCAGTGATACAGCGGCGTGACCAGAGGCACCCGGTGGGCCAGGTGCGGCGCGTTCTTGAGGAAAACGCCCCGCTCGAACAGCGCTTCCCTGACCAGATGGTACTGCGCCCGGTCGAGCTTCTTGACCGCCATCTCCAGATAGCGCACGCCGCCATGCACCAGTTTCGTGCTCTTGCTGCTCGTCCCCTCGGCGAAGTCGTTCTTTTCCGCCAGAGCGACCCTCAGCCCGCGGCTCGCCGCATCGACGGCGATCCCGCAACCGGTTGCCCCGCCGCCGATGATCAAGAGATCAAACGGCTCTTCCGTCTTCAAACTGTCGAGAATGGCTTGCCGATTCATGTTTTTCACCCTGATGTTTTCCAATACGAACCATTATTCTCCGAATTTCCAAGAATTTCATCGGGGAAAACCGCTCTCTCGATCCGTTGACGAGACAAGGCGGTTTTCCTTCGAGCGCGAAACCTCCTCAAATCATGGGCATGATGGCCTTTGCCGCAATTCCGCCAAGAATGGCGCCGATGACCGGACCGACGATCGGGATCCACGCATAGCCCCAATCCGAGCTGCCCTTGCCCTTCATGGGGAGCAGCGCGTGAGCGATGCGGGGGCCAAGGCGCGGGCCGGATTGATGGCATAGCCCGTCGTGCCGCCAAGGCGGATACCGATGGCGCAGATCACCGCCCACACGTAGAAGTTACCGGCCTTGACGGCGACATCGGCCTGACAGGCGAGAAGCGTGAACGCCAGGACGAAAGTGCCGATGATTTCACTGACGAGATTTGAAACCGTGTCGCGGATGGCGGGGCCTGTCGAGAATACGGCAAGCGGCGCGCCCGCATCGGGCGTCTGGTCGAAGTGATTCTCGTACATGAGCCATACCAGAAAGGCTCCGAAGAAAGCCCCCGCGATCTGGCAAGAAATGTAGCCCGGAACCTGTGCCCGTGTCATGGCGCCGTCGAACGCGATGGCAAGCGTAAGCGCCGGATTGAAGTGGGCGCCCGAAGCCGCTCCGAAAATGGTGGCCGGCACGAAGACCGCCAGCGCCCACCCAACGGTGATGACGATCCACCCCGAGCCATTGCCCTTTGTTTTGTCGAGAACGACGTTTGCGGCGACACCCTCCGCATGTCATTCACGTGGATTGCGCGATGCGGAAATCGTTTCCGCGCGGAACCAGAAAGGGAAACCGCCCGGTGCTCCCGGAAGATATCCCCTCGAGGTTCAAGGAAGCCGTTCCCAAGCCCCGGATCGGGGTCTCCTCTTCAGTTCTTCTCCCAGGCCAAGGAGCGCTTGACCGCCTCCTTCCAGCCGTCGACGAGCTTCGCGCGCGCCTCCTTCTCCATTGCCGACCTGAATACCCTGTCGACAGCCACGTTCCGGAGAATGTCCGCCGGGTCCTTGTAGTAACCCACGGCAAGGCCCGCGAGGTACGCGGCCCCCTGCGCCGTGGTTTCGATGACCTTGGGACGGATGACGTCGGTTCCGAGGATGTCCGCCTGGAACTGCATGAGAAAGTCGTTCGCGCACGCGCCACCGTCGACACGAACCGCCTTGACCGCCGTTCCCGCGTCAAGCCCCATCGCCGTGATGACATCCGCGCTCTGATAGGCGAGAGACTCGACGGTCGCGCGGACGATGTGCGCCTTCGACGTGCCGCGGGTGATGCCGACGATCGTGCCGCGCGCATACGAATCCCAATAGGGCGCGCCCAACCCGACAAAGGCCGGAACCACGTAGACGCCACCCGTATCCGGCACCTTGCGGCAGTAGTGCTCGCTGACCGCCGCGTCGTCGATGATTCTGAGGCCGTCGCGCAGCCACTGTATCGCGGAGCCTGCCACGAACACGCTCCCCTCCAGCGCGTAGTTCACCTTGCCGTTCAGCCCCCAGGCAATGGTCGTCAGCAGGTTGTTCCCGCTTTCCACGGCCTTCTCGCCGGTGTTCATCAGGATGAAGCAGCCCGTGCCGTAGGTATTTTTCACCGTGCCGGTCTCGAAGCAGCACTGTCCGAAGAGCGCGGCCTGCTGATCGCCCGCGATGCCGGCGATCGGAACGCTCCTGCCGTTGAGCACCGTCTCGCCGAAAATGCCGCTCGAAGGCTTGACCTCTGGAAGCATCGATCTGGGAATGCCGAGTTCCCTGAGAATTTCCTCGTCCCACTGGAGCGTATGGATGTTGAAGAGCAAGGTGCGGGAAGCGTTCGTGTAATCCGTCGCGTGAACCTTGCCTTGGGTAAGCTGCCACACGAGCCACGTGTCGATGTTGCCGAACACCAGATCCCCCTTTTCGGCCCTTTCCCGCGCGCCGGGAACGTTATCGAGAATCCAGCGAACCTTCGTCCCGGAAAAATAGGCGTCGACCACGAGCCCGGTCTTTTCCCTTATCTTTTTATCGAATCCCTTCGCCTTGAGCGTGTCGCAATACTCCGCGGTGCGGCGGCACTGCCACACGATCGCGTTGTAGACCGGCTTTCCCGTGTGACGATCCCACACGACGGTGGTTTCCCGCTGGTTGGTGATACCGATGGCGGCAATATCCGCCGCGTCGATGCCGGATTGCGCGACGGCAGCCGCCATGACGCCCGATTGAGACCCCCAGATTTCCATCGCGTCATGTTCGACCCACCCCGGCCTGGGAAAAATCTGGGTGAATTCCTGTTGCGCCACACTGACGATGTTGCCCTGTTTGTCGAACAAGATGCAACGGGAACTCGTCGTGCCTTGATCGAGAGCGACCAGATACTTTGCCATAGGTATATCTCCCCTTGTAATTTACGGAAACGCTGCGCGCTTCCTGGAAGTGGCCATCACAACAAATGACACCGGCCTTTGGATTCTCGCCACACAGCGCGAGACCGGCGGACACATGGGATGCTTCACACCACGAATTCACTTGTCTGCCATAGGCATCTCCCCCTCCGTGGTTTCAAGAAAACTTCATGCGTACCCTGGAACGGGCCGGCTGTCGGATTCACACCGGGATTCACGCCGCGCCACACTCGGAAAAACCAATCTCCTCGCGCTCGACGAGACGGTTCCTGCCAGGCTCCGGTGGACATACGGAGCGCCTCACGCCACGAATTCATTTCCCCACCCGCGATATTTTCGTAAAAAGAAATTATTTTTCTTATACGAATACTAAAATGTGGCGATGTCAAGCCCGATTGAAGCGATTTGTCGCGGGCTTTGAATTTCCTGGGGAGAGGGGGGATCGAAGGAGGCCGGCCCCGGATCGAGCAGGGCCGTTCGCGCCGAATTGGACGCAAGCCGAAAATTCGATTGCGAACAGGGTATTGAGCGCGTCGAGTCATCGTCGGCGCCGAAGCCGCTGATCCCGCCGACCGGATTCGGAACGGCATCCATCGCATCGCCTGCGTCCGCGGCATGATGGCCTTTGCCGCAATCCCGCCAAGAATGGCGCCGATGACCGGACCGGCGATCGGGATCCACGCATGGCCCCAATCCGAGCTGCCCTTGCCCTTCATGCGGGGGTCGAGGTCGCGGGCCGGATTGATGATACAGCCCGTCGTGTCGCGGATGGCGGAGCCTGTCGAGAATACGGCAAGCGGCGCGCCCGCATCGGGCGTCTGGTCGAAGTGATTCTCGTACATGAGCCATACCAGAAAAGCTCCGAAGAAAGTCCCCGCGATCTGCGTTGAACGCGATGGCAAGCGTAAGCGCCGGATTGAAGTGGGCGCTCGTAGCCGGGCGACAGCCTAGATAGTATCGTCACGAGATTTTAGCCCATAGGGCAATGCACCGAATCTGCACGGCAGCCACAAAAGAAGCCACGTTCTTGGCGTAGCGGGTGGCAATGCCTCGCCAGCGTTTCAAA
>JAITAJ010000020.1 GCA_031284185.1 Accumulibacter sp.
CGCAATGGCGGGAGTGATCGCGGGATGCGCCAATGATCCTTGCGGCATGACCCGGTCGAGATGCACTTATTCCACCACTTGCGCGAATTCCGTCACCTGCACGAGCGAAGTATCGCCCATCCTGGCGACGCCGGTCGTCGTGGCGCCTTCCATTCCGGCGCCGACACCGTCCCCGTATGGCGCGGCGGTCATGACGCCCACCGCGTTCGTGGCCATCGGTCACGGCAATCAGGGCAGCTATTCCCAGTACAACGTGGGCCAGCAAAAGCTGATGGCGATGCGAGCCGCGCAAGTCAACGCTTACCGAAGCCTGGCTGAACAGGTACACGGATTCCGCATATGGGGCAATACGACGGTATCGGCCTTCGTCACCCAGAACGACAGCGTGCGCACCTATGTCGACGCCTTCATTCGCGGCGCGCGTCTCGTCGACATGACTTCGATCGGCGACGGCAACTTCGAGGCGACGGTAGAACTGAACCTGCCGCCGGACTTCACCGACTGCGTGCGGCTCACGCCGCAATGCGCGCGTCTTCCGGCGGGCCTTTCCGCTTCGAGGATCGTCACACCCGTCGTCGCGCCCAGCGTCATCTATACCTCGCCCTGAGCGCGTCATGCGTCGCGTGATCGGGGCATCGAAGACCTTCGGGACGCGCTCCGCGACCTTCCGCCGGATGCTGTCCGCCCTGGCGTTCGTCCTGGCGACGGCGGCATGGGCGGAAGAAGTCACGGTGGAAGGCCGCGCCCTCATCGGACCGGAAGGCATTGCCGCGGCGCGGGAACTGGCGATCCGCCGCGCCCTGGCGCGGGCGGCGCAATCGCATTCGGCGCGGGTCAGCGCCCAATCCAGCCTCCAGGCGGGCACGGCCTTCGAGACCGCGCAGGTCAGCGCGTCCGCCTGCACCCAGGAAACCGGGCCGCTGGCGGAGCGCGTCGAGGATGGCGAACTGGCGGTCACGCTCAGGGTAGAAGTCGGCGATTGCGGCGCTCCCCAGGAAAACGCGGGCGGCGATGGCGCCTCCGCCTGCGAGAAGACATACATCAACCGTCTGCTCGTCGCCGGCTTTGCCTTCGAGTTCCCCGAACAATTACCGGAAGAATGGGATGGCCGTCTGCTGCCCCGCGTCAACCGGCAGCGCATCGAGGCGCTGACCGCCACGGAGCTTGCGCGCGCGCTGGAACACGGCGGGCGCGTGCGCGCCGTGTTCGACGGGGAACTCTTCCCTTACGCCTCCCCGTCCCGCGCGCCCGCCCTGCACGTTCCCGCCGGAACGCTCGAAACGCCGCTCGTCGCGCTGGCGCGGGAGTGGCGGGCGCAATACGTGCTCTCCGGCATCTATCGTGAATTCGGTCTGGAAAAGAGCCTGATGCGCCACGAGCGCCCGATCGAAATCGAAGCCTTCCTGCACGACGGCGCGAACGGCGCGGTTCTGGCGCGGCAGCACTTCCAGACGGAAGTTTCCAGCTCGATCTGGTCGAGCGGCATTCCCCGCACGCCCAAGCTCCCCAACGTCCCCACCATCGGCACGCGCGCGTTCCGCGAAACGCCGTTCGGAGAGAAATGGACGGCGCTGATCGGGGAGATCGCGCGTTGGGCGAGCGCGCAGGCAAGCTGTCTGCCGTTCATCGCGCGGGTCATGAAGGTGGAAGGCCGTCTCCTGCGGATCGACGCGGGGGCCGAATCCCGGATGAACGTTGGCGACACGCTGACCCTGCATCTCCTGCGCAAGCCGCCCGTCCTCGATCTTTCCGCGCATCTTTTGGGTCAGGAAAAGCAGGTACGCGCCACCGTGACGCTCCGCGCGATCTATCCCGCCTTTTCGATCGCCGAGCTGATCGAGACGCCGGAGATACTGAAAGTGAATCCGGGCGATTTCGTTTATGCGGAATGAGTCAAGCCGAAAACACAGGGCACCCGACATGTGGAACATTCTCCTCGAATCGAAACGGGCGCGTCTTGCCGCCGCCGTCTGCGCGTTCTTCCCGCTCCTTGCCTGCACCACCGTCGAGCGCATCCAGGAAAGCGCGCAATCCCCAAGGGCTGCCGGAGAGCTTGCGCAAGCCGCCGCCGCTGCCGGCATGGCCCATAAATTCCTGTTGCCGGTCAGTCCCGACCTGATTTTGCTGGGCCTTGCCTACGTGATTTACGATCCGCTCGCGCCAAACTGGGAAATCGAAACCTCGCGCGTCAGCGAAAACGTTTTCAGGATGCAGTTCATCATGAAGCGTTTTCACACCGGCGGCGAAGGAGAAGCCCTGTACGTCTTCCGCCGCAACGCGCGCCGCATCGCCCAGGCCGCCGGCTATGACGATTATCAGGTGCTGCGCTACGAGGAAGGCATCGAATCCAGCACGCTCGCTTCCCGCCGGTTCGGCGAAGGAGAGATACACTTGATCAGAAGACAGTGAATTAGAGAAGACAGAAGACAGATGAGCTTGCGGCGCTGTCGCGCCGTTCAGAGGACAGAAAACCGGGTGCTCGGGTTTCAGAGGACAGCGGTTTGAGAGGACAGAAGACAGTTTCAGAGGACAGCGGTTTGAGAAGACAGCAACTGTGTTCAAAAGCAAGTTTTTTACGCCAAGAGAAGTAAGTCAAGGGAGAGAGAAATTCTCCTGCCAGGGCTGTCCGGATTTGCAGATAGCGTTCAGGATGGAAAGGAGCTTGTGCATACAGGCGACCAGAGCGACCTTCTTGGCCTTGCCCTTGTCG
>JAITAJ010000092.1 GCA_031284185.1 Accumulibacter sp.
GCGACCGGCACCTACGTCAATTTCTTCAAGGCGGCCATTGCCGAGTATCAGGCAGGATACCCCATCGAGCGGGCGACCTATCCCGAGAACTACGCCGCGAATCGGCAGCGCTGGATCGATTACTGGGAAAGCGACCACGGTTCCGGCGACATGGCGCGCGGGACTTCTTTGAAGTGATGCTGCGCCCGCTCCCGACCCCCCAAGAGTACGACGCCGGCTTGAGCTGGGGACTTGCCAGCAAACTCTCGTCCGCCGGCCTGGAGCGCGCCTGGCAATGACCGGGCGCCACCTTCCCGATCGAGGATAGGGGCATGGCCCCGCGAAAGGAAGGGTCATGAATACGGTATCGTCCATCGCTTCGCCAACCGCCGCGTATGTGCCCGCGACCTCGCCGCAGACCGGGACGGACGCCCGCGCGGCGTCCACGCCCGCCGCCGCTGGCCCGGAGACGCAAATCTCGCCACAGGCCAGAGGGATGAAAGATTTTTCATGATGGAGCGCTTGGCGTCCCGCCCGCAAAAAAACACGAAACGGACGAGGAGGCTTCGGGAACTGTCATGCTCCTTGCCCCGCCCGGCGGGGCGGTTTCGTCGATGGCAGCGTGAAGCCGTGCTCTGACCGCGTCGAGAACCTCATCGAGTCACGTGATGGCAAATGCCGGACGATACCAGTCGATCTGGCGCGGGTAATCTTCCGGTAGCGTCGCCATGTGCCGCTGAATCTCCGCAAGGATTTCCGCCGCCGATGCGTCATTGGCTTTCCCGGCGGCAAAATGCGGGAGGTTTCCGCAATGCTGGCCGCTTCGATGGCGGCATAACGCACTTCGGATTCCGGCGCGAGCAGTTCATCTGTACACTCACCCAAGCCGGCAGGCCGGTTTTTGCAAGCTGCCGCGCGGCGGTGGAAAGGGTGACGACCGCGTCGCCCCGATGAGCGGCCCGCATCGCATCCGCGCTTCCTCGCTTCGCGCTGGAAATGGATGTCGCTACGCCGGTCTATCGCAACGCAGACAGGCCGCCAACGCTCGAACATTGCTTGTGGAAGTGCTGAAGTCCATTTTTCCGGCCTTTCAAGCACGAATGGATGAGAGGCTCGAAGCGCATACCGCGCCATACACGGCGCATCGCCGGAGGTGTGTCACGCAAGTCCCGATGACGACAAGCGGCAAGAGTCGCCGTTTCAATGGAGACTCTTGCCGCTTGGCAGGCGCATTCAGACACAAAAACCAACTGGCCTCGTATCCAGGTTTTTTGCGCCTCGCTCATCGCAAACCCTTGCTACCGCATGGGATACACTTTTTTGCCTCGGAAGTGTCAAACTCGGGTCTTACGATGAAACGAAATGGAGAAGATGACCAGGAACTCGTCATCACTTGCCGCGGATCCCTGTTACGCCGGCGTTCCCGAATGTGTGGTCGAAGTGTATGGCTGGGCGTATGTCGATCCGAAACGGGTGCGCGCGCTGGGCCGCAAGCTGGTCGTCAGCGTCCTCTCGTTTCTCAACGACCAGCGCTTGACGCGCGCCTGCCCGGATGAAGTCGAGGAAGGCATGCGCGTCTGGCTCCGGCAAGCGTGGAACGAGGTCGGGATCGCCTCGTGCCACACGCGCGATACCGGCGAATGGGCATTCGGCGCGGCCGGGACGCGACGCGCGTGAGCCTTCCGTCCACGCGCGGTTTTTTCATCGCAAGGCGCGGCGCCGAATCCTCATGGCGAAGGTATTTCGAACCAGAATCGGCTTCACGATGATATTGTGGAAAACCAGTACGCAGTACAAGTATCGGCCTGATTATGTTACTGTTCGGGTGCAATGTGACGTTGCGGTCGATTCGCCAAAAATGATTCCAACGATAGCCGCCGGGGACGGGTTCTTGATGTGGGGCCGATTTCAATCGAAAGTCGTTCGTCCACAGACTTCGCTGAAGTGGTCGAACTGGTATCTGATCGCCCTCAAACTGGCGATCGGGTTGCTGATCGCCCTGCTCATCGCCCTGTTCTGGCTGTTGCGTCAGGACGAGGTGAACGAACAGCGCTCGACGCTCATCGCCGACGTGCTGTGGCTGGAGCAGAGCGTCAGTTTTCATCTGGAAGTCGGCGCCCGGGATTTTCAGCAACTGGCGAACGACCTGTCCAATGAAGCGAACCCCCTGCCCCTGTTCCGTCTGCGCAGTGAGTATCTGCTGAAGAGCAGCCCCGACATCCTTCAGATCGTGTGGATGGACGCGAACGGCGCGGTGCGTGAGAGGATGCCGGCGCGCGAACCCCCTCCTCCTCTTGGCGCCGATGGACTGAATGATCTGACGTATCGGCATAGCATCGACGTGGCCCACAAACTGGGAAAGACCTTGTTCACGGACGCCTACTTCGCGTCGGGCGAGGCGCGGTTTGAAGTGTATTCGCCGATCTTTGAAAACAATCGTTTCCGGGGCGTGCTGGTCGGCGTGTATTCGTTCAATGCCCTGCTCAAGGACCTCGTCCCCTGGTGGTTTGCCGAAAAATACCGGGTGCGCGTCCTCGACAGCGGCGGCAACACGCTGGCCAGCAACTCGAAAATCAGCAACGCCGAGATGACGATCGACTACGCCATCGCCTTCGATCCTCCCGGCTTCGGCATGGTGCTCAAGGTCGACGCCTACCGCGGCGGCGGCGATCTTTCGCGGAACCTGCTGGCGGTGATGGTCATTGCCCTGGCCGCGACGGTGCTGTCCAGCCTGTGGGTGATGCGCGGCCACATTCAGCGGCGCATCGCGGCGGAACAGGCGCGCCGTTCGGAACACGCATTCCGCAAGGCCATGGAGGATTCGCTGACCATCGGCATGCGCGCGCGCGATCTGGATGGCCGGGAAATCTACGTCAATCCCGTCTTTTGCCAGATGGTCGGTTTCAGCGAAAGCGAACTGCTCGGCGCCGTTCCGCCGATGCCGTATTGGGCACCCGAGGAAATCGATCGGGCCATGTCGATCAACGACTCCCGGATCGACGGCGGTTCGCCGCCGAAGGAAGTCGAAATCCGGCTGATGCGCAAGGACGGCAGCCGTCTGGACGCGCTGATCCACGAGGCTCCGCTGATCGGCGCCGATGGCCGGCAAGCCGGCTGGATGGCATCGATCCTCGACGTCACGGCGCGCAACCAGGCGGAAGAACTGTACCGGCAGCAGCAGGAGAAACTGCAAACGACCTCGCGCCTGGTGACGATGGGAGAACTGGCGTCGACGCTAGCGCACGAGCTCAATCAACCGCTGGCGGCCATCGCCAGCTACACGGCGGGTTGCCTGAACAAACTCGAATCGGGAAACTTTTCCGTGGAAGAACTCCAGACGGCGCTGACCCGGCTCGGCGTACAGGCGCAGCGGGCGGGACACATCATCCGGCGCGTCCATGATTTCGTGCACAAGAGCGAACCCAAGCTCGCGCCCTGCAATCTGATCGAGGTGATCGACGACAGCATCGGCCTGATCGATCCCGCCGCCAAGCTGGCCCACGTGCGCATCACGCGGGAGATTTTCGCCGATTTCCCGGAACTGATGGTAGACCGGATCATGATCGAGCAAGTGTTGCTGAATCTCATGCGCAACGCGATCGAGGCCATGAGCGCGCCCCCGGTTTCCCCGGAACGCCAGCGCCTGACGGTCAGGCTGGAACAGGCCGGGGATCAGGCGCGGATTTCCGTCATCGACTGGGGTCCCGGGATTCCCCCGGAGATACAGGACAAACTGTTCACTCCATTCTTCTCGACCAAGACCGACGGCATGGGCATGGGACTCAACATTTGCCGCTCGATCATCGAATTTCATCGCGGCCGCCTGTGGGTGGAAGGAAATCCCGAAGGTGGTGTCATTCTGGTCATTTCACTACCGCTCATACAGCCATGACGCAATTTACCTACATCGTCGACGACGACGAAGCCATCCGTGATTCGCTCAGCTGGTTGGTGCAATCGCGGGGACTTTCCTGCCAGACTTACTCGGACGCGGAATCGTTTCTGGAAGCCTGGAGCACGGGCTTTTCCGGCTGCGTCCTGCTGGACATCCGCATGGGCGGAATGAGCGGCAACGAACTGTTCGACCAGCTCGTCGAGCGCGGCAGCCAGTTGCCGGTGATTTTCCTGACCGGCCACGGCGAGGTGCCGCTGGCGGTATCCACGTTGAAAAACGGCGCCTTCGATTTCGTCGAAAAACCGTTCAATGACAACCAGCTCATCGACCGCGTCCTGGAAGCCTTCGAGCTGGACAGGGAGCGTCGCCGGGCCGCGGCTTCGGCGGACTCGTCCAGCCGGCGGCTGGCGCAACTGACGCCGCGCGAGAAGCAGGTCATGGAACGGATTCTCGCGGGCAAGCTGAACAAGGTCATCGCCGACGAACTGGACGTCAGCATGAGGACCGTCGAAGAGCACCGTGCCCGCCTGTTCCGCAAAATGGGCGTGAGGACGGCCGTTCAACTGGCGCAGGTCGTGACGCCGGCCAAGTCGGCCGACTGAAGGCGCTATTCACGGTCGAACCCGGTTTCCCGATAGATCGCGTCGATGATCTTCTTGCCTATGCGGGGAGCCATTTCCTCGTGCGTCTTGAGCAGCGCCCGCCGGAACTCGGCGTGTTCGGCAGGTGTCGGCGTATGGATCTCCGTCTTGCCCGACGCCCTGATCCTGGCCAGCGCGTTGTCGTTTTCCTCCTGAGCGACACGGTTGGCGTAAACCGTGGCCTCACGCATGGCCTGTTCTATCTGCTTGCGGATACCCGAGGGCAGGCTGTTCCAGAAACGCTTGTTGGTGATGACGATGTAGCCGAGATAGCCGTGTTCGGTCAGCGTCATATACTTCTGCACCTCGAACATCCGCTGCGTGTAGAAGTTTGAATGCGGATTCTCGGTGCCATCGGCGATGCCCGTCCGCAAGGCATGATAGACATCGGAAAACGCCGTGATCTGAGGAAGCGCGCCCAGGGCGCGGGTCTGCGATTCGAGCACCTTGGAAGACTGGATGCGCAGCTTCAGGCCGTCGAAATCCGCCGGCGTCTTCAGCGGCCTGTTCGCCGAGAAGGATTTCAGCCCGTTGTCCCAGAACGCCAGCCCCTTGATTCCCTTGGGTTCGAGTTTGTCCAGCAGCGACGCGCCGATCGGTCCCTGTGTGATCTTGTGCAAGAGTTCGGTGCTGTTGAAGATGTAGGGCAGATCGAACACCTCGAATTCCGTGAGTCCGAGCGGGGCGAGCTTGGCGATCGAGGGCGCGAGCATCTGTACGGCTCCGAGTTGCAGCGCTTCCATCTCGTCCTTGTCTTCGTACAGGGTCGAGTTGGCATAGACCTCGACCTTGACGGCGCCCTGAGTCAGTTCGGCCACCCGACCGGCG
This sequence comes from Accumulibacter sp., assembly GCA_031284185.1. GTDB lineage: Bacteria > Pseudomonadota > Gammaproteobacteria > Burkholderiales > Rhodocyclaceae > Propionivibrio. The sequence continues at coordinate 5,344 of JAITAJ010000092.1, forward strand.
AAGAACTCGGCGGCTTTCCCCTTGGGCGCGTCCGGCGCCACGACATGGCTGAACTTGATCACGATCAGCGTCTGCACGGCGGCTGACGGCATGGCGGCACACAGAGCGAGGAAGAGCAGAACGGGGATCCGGCGCGTGATCTTCCTCCTGAAAAACTTCGGGTCAAGCGCGGAAAACACGCCGAGGAAGCGCGAGAACCCGCTTGTCTTCCGCCGCGCCGAGGTGCCGTCCCCTTCCCCTCCTTCCCCTTCCGCGCTCACGGCAAGCTCCGCGCGCACCGCGGGCGTCTTCCGGGCGTTCTCATGCCGACGAAATTCCATTTCCTTCTCCTCTCCTTGCCTCCAGCGAATCCGCCGGCTCCCGCGACGCTTCACGCGCAAAAAAAACAGCGTCCGGCGCGAAATACGGATCGAATCGTACGGGATGCGCCAGCAAATAGCAGTAAGAGTAAGGACAAGTTTCCTGATATTCGCTACGGATTTCCACATTTGCCAGAGGGCAGAATCTCGATAGGACAGAAGACAGTTTCAGAGGATAGACGATAGAAGACAGTTTCAGAGGATAGACAATAGAAGACAGAAGACAGACAAACCCATCGCTCGGTTTTTCCTCCCTCACCCGGCGCGACAGCGCCGCAAACCGCGCTCTTCAAGAAATTCCTCGGCCATCCCGAAACGGCCCGAGATTTCCTCGACATCCACCTGCCCAAGCCTCTGCGCGCCCTCTGTGACCTTTCCACCCTGCGC
>JAITAJ010000120.1 GCA_031284185.1 Accumulibacter sp.
AGAGCCTGATTTCGCGCCGCTCGATCCAGAAGAACCCACCGACACGCTGGCCGCGCCGATGGGTGTCGAAGAGCCTGATTTCGCGCCGACCCGTCCAGAAGAACCCGCCGACGTGCTGGCCGCGCCGATGGGTGTCGAGGAGCCTGATTTCGCGCCGACCCGTCCGGAGGAACCCGCCGACGCGCTGGCCACGCCGATGGATGCCGAGGAGCCTGATTCCGCGCCGACCCGTCCAGAAGAACCCGCCGACGCGCTGGCCGCGCCGATGGACGCCGAGGAACCCGGCTCCGCGCCGCCTGGTACGGAAGAAATCGTCGGCGCTTCGACCGTGCCGGCGGATGTCGGGGAACCGCCGCTCATCATGGAGGAACCCTCATCCGCCGAGGCCGTCCCGACGCTTCCGGCCACCGGAGGCGTCGAGCCGGCGCGAAACGATGCCGACGTCGAGCCTGGAACGCCTCGGCAGCGCATCAGCATTTCACCGGCGCTCTTCTCGATATTTCTGGAAGAGGCCGAGACGTATCTGTACACCCTGCGCCAAGAATTGCCGGCGCTCGAAAGCGAGGACGCGCAACCCACGCCGGAGGGCATGTATCGCGCGGCGCATACCCTGGCGGGCATTTCGGCCACGGTCGGCCTGCTCCCCGTCAGCCAGTTGGGACACGCGCTGGAGTACGCGCTGCAACGGCGCGATCGCTCCCGGCACCCCGGCAGCGCGCAAGCCCTCGGCGTGATTCGCCGGGCCGTCAGCGAACTGGAGTGGATGTTCGCGGCATTGTTCGATCGGCAGCGTGTGGAAATTTCTTCCGGCCTGATCGAAGAACTCGATGAACTCTACCCGGTGATCGCCGTCGCCGAGACGCCGCCGCGCGGCGACGATGCGACGGACGAATCCCTCCCGCCGGGCGCCGCGGAGGAAGTCGCCGGAGAAGCCGCGCCGGAAGCGCCGGACGAGTCGCCGGAAGAAGCGCCGGAAGAAGCGCGGGACGCGGCGTTCGAGCAAAAGGCGCCCCCCGTTCCCGTTTTGTCCACGATGGCGCCGGTCTCCGACGAAATCGACGCGCAGTTGCTGCCCATTTTCCTGGAAGAAGCCGCCGAGCTGACACAGGCGATCGCCGAGCAGATCAGAGCCTGGCGGGCCAGCGCCGACGATGGGGAAACGGTGCGCGTCCTCGCCCGGCAGTTGCATACGCTGAAAGGAAGCGCCCGCATGGCGGGGGTCATGACGCTGGGCGAAGTCACCCACGCGCTGGAAGCCCGCGTCGACCAGGCAAGCCGCGCCCCTGCCGTCTCGGAGGAACTCATCGACGGAATCGAGAGCGATTTTGAATCGATCCGGCAGATCATCGAACACCTGCAAGGCGGCGAGACGGTGGAAACCGGCGATGGCGCGCCGGACGCGCCAGACGCCGCCGCGCCGGCCGAATCGGACGCTTCCGGACAGGCGGCGGCGCAAGAGCGCGACGGCCGTTGGCGTCCGGCCGAAGCCGAGACTGAGGGAGAAACGGCGCAGTCGCAAGCGACGCTGCGTGTGCGGGCCAGTGTCGTCGACCGCCTGGTCAATGAAGCGGGCGAGCTGTCCATCGTCCGTTCACGCATCGAAGGCGAGATGCGCGACATGAAAGTCTCCCTGCTGGATCTGACGGAGAACGTCATCCGTCTGCGCCGGCAACTGCGCGAAATCGAGATTCAGGCCGAATTGCAGATACAGTCGCGCGCCGTGGCGATGGCCGACGAAAAACACGCCGAGTTCGACCCGCTCGAATTCGATCGGTTCACGCGCTTCCAGGAATTGACGCGGATGATGGCCGAATCGGTCAACGACGTGACCACCGTGCAGCAGCATCTGCTCAAGAACCTGGATGACGCCAATGCCGCGATCATTGCGCAGGCCCGCCAGAATCGGGAAGTGCAGCAGGAACTCATGTCGATGCGCATGATGCCCTTCCACAGTCTGACCGACCGTCTGTACCGCGTGGTCCGGCAGGCGTCGAAAGACCTCGACAAGCGCGCCAACCTGGAAATCAAGGGCGGGCAGATCGAATTGGATCGCAGCGTTCTCGACAAGATCGCCGCGCCGCTGGAGCACATGTTGCGCAATGCCGTCGCGCACGGAATCGAGAAACGCGCGGAGCGCGTTGCCCGCGGCAAGCCGGAAATCGGCGAAATCCTGTTGTCGTTGAAGCAGGAAGGCAACGAAATCGCCCTGGTTCTGTCGGATGACGGAGCCGGCCTGGATTACGCGCGCATCCGCGAACGCGCCGTGGCCGCCGGTTTGCTCGGAGCGGACGAGGTCGCCGACGAGGCGCGTCTGGCCGGATTCATCTTCGCGCCGGGATTTTCCACCGCCGAGGCGCTTTCGCAGACCGCGGGCCGGGGAGTCGGGATGGACGTGGTAAGGACCGAGATCGCCAGTCTGGGCGGGCGCGTCGAAGTCGAATCCAGAGCCGGGCAGGGTTCGGAATTCCATCTGATCCTTCCGCTGACCCTCGTGGTAACCAAGGCGCTGCTGATCCGCGCCGGCAGCAAGACCTTCGCCGTTCCATCGTCGATGATCGAGCAGGTACTCGATCTCAAGGAAGCGGATCTGAACCGGATTCGGGAGGCCGGTCATGCCGAATGGCAGTCTCATCGTTACCCGTTCAGCTATCTGCCGCGGCTTCTGGGCGACGGGTCGACATCGCCCGAAAGGCACCGGCGATACTGGGTTCTCCTGTTGCGCAGCGGCGCGCGGCGGACAGCGATCCAGGTCGATGAATTGCGCGGCAATCAGGAAATCGTCGTCAAGAACATCGGAGCGCAGCTAGCCCGGGTCGTCGGCGTGGATGGCGCAACCGTGCTGGGCAACGGGCAGGTCGTGCTGATCCTGAACCCGGTGGCGCTGAGCGCGCGCGCGCCGGTGGAAGTCTCCGCGCGTCCGGACGAAAAAGCCGACGAATCGGCGCGGGTCGTCCCTCCCACGGTCATGGTCGTCGACGATTCGCTGACCGTGCGCAAGATTACCGGGCTCCTGTTGACCCGGGAAGGATACCAAGTGATTCTGGCCAAGGACGGGATCGACGCGCTCGAAACACTGCTCGATGTCGTGCCGGACGTAATGCTGATCGACATCGAAATGCCGCGCATGGATGGTTTTGAACTGACGCGCAACATCCGTGCCGACGCGCGCCTGAAGCATGTGCCGATCATCATGATCACCTCGCGCACGGCGGAAAAGCACCGCAACTATGCCTTCGAGATCGGCGTCAATCACTATCTCGGCAAACCCTATCAGGAAGAGGAAATACTGCGCCTGATCGCCGGGTGGGTCAGGCGGCAGAAGACAGAGGACAGAGGACAGAAGACAGAGGACAGATGACAGAAGACAGAAGACAGACCCGCTTGGGCGCTTCGCGCCGAGTGAGAACGAAAAACCGAGCGCTCGGTTTCTCTGTCTTCTGTCCTCTCCAATCGCTGTCCTCTGAACCCTGTCCTCTGAACCCTGTCCTCTGAACCCTGTCCCCGAAACTCTGGGCTAGAATCACGCTATTTTTCAGGATGAACCCGTGGATGTCCCGCTTCTGTTCAAGGCGCTGATTCTCGGCGTCGTCGAGGGCTTGACCGAATTCCTGCCGATTTCCTCGACCGGCCACTTGATTCTCGCCGGCGATCTGCTCGATTTCAACGACGATCGCGGCAAGCTGTTCGAGATCGTCATTCAGTCGGGCGCCATCCTGGCAGTGGTCTGGGAGTACCGCGCGCGCATCCTCGGCGTCGCGCGCGGGTTGGGCCGCGAACGGTTGGCGAATCGGCTCGCGCTCAATCTGCTCATCGCCTTCCTGCCCTTGGCCATCCTCGGACTGCTGTTCAAGAAGACGATCGAGGCGCACCTGTTTCAGCCGCTGCCGGTGGCGCTGGCGTTCATCGCCGGGGCCGCGGTCATTCTGTGGGCCGAGCGGCGCGAACACGCGATCCGGGTGCCGTCGGTCGATGACATGTCGCCGCTCGACGCATTGAAACTCGGACTGGCACAGGCATTGGCGCTGATTCCCGGCACGTCGCGCTCGGGGGCGACGATCATCGGCGGCCTGCTGTTCGGGCTGTCGCGGCGGGCGGCGACGGAGTTCTCCTTCTTTCTGGCCATTCCGACCCTGATCGCGGCGACGATCTATCAGCTTTACAAGGAACGCGCCCTGCTTTCCGCCGACGACCTCGGCATGTGGATGACCGGCTTCGCCGCCGCCTTCGCGTCCGCCTTCCTGTGCGTGCGCTGGCTGCTGCGCTTCATTTCCAGCCACGACTTCACGCCGTTCGCCTGGTATCGCGCCGCTTTCGGCATCGTGATCCTGATCACCTGGCATCAGGGCGGGGTCGAGTGGACGGTCTCGCCATGAGCGCCGGCATCCTCTACCTGCACGGCTTCTCTTCCTCGCCGGCGTCGTGGAAGGCGCGTCTGCTCGCCGACGCGCTGTCGGCGCGCGGGCTGGGCGACCGCCTGTTCTGCCCCTTCCTGTCGCACGTGCCGGACGAGGCGATCGGACAGGCCGAAGCGATCATCGGCGGACACGACGGCCCGCTGACCGTGGCCGGCAGTTCGCTGGGCGGCTTTTACGCGACCTGGCTGGCCGAAAAATACGGCCTCGCCGCCGCGCTGATCAATCCGGCGGTGACGGCGCCGGTCTCGCTGGAGAAATATCTCGGCACGCAAACCAATCTGCACACGCGCGAGGCGTTCGAGTTCACCCCCGCGCACCTCGCCCAGTTGCGCGCGCTCGAAGTTCTCCGGGTAACGCCGTCGCGCTACCTGCTGATGGTGGAAACCGGCGACGAAGTGCTCGATTACCGCCAGGCCGTCGCGCGCTATGCCGGCTGCCGCCGGATCGTGCTTCCGGGCGGCGATCACAGCTTCACGCGCTTCCCCGAGTACGTTGCGCAACTCATTGAATTCTGCGGGTTATAATTCGAGCGATGCACGTACTGTTTGAAGAAGGAAGCGCCTTCAGAACGGGCACCGTGTTGACCGACAACGATTCGACGTTGCAGGTCGAGACGGCCTCCGGCAAGCGCGCCAAGATCAAATCGGCGAATGTCCTGCTGCGCTATGAAGCGCCGGCGCCCGGCGCCCTGCTGGAACTCGCCGGGGAAATGGCGGCGGGCATCGAAACCGGTTTTCTGTGGGAGTGCGCGGGGGATGATGAATTTTCTTTTCGTGATTTCGCCGACGAATATTTCGGCGGCGCCGGACACGGCCCCTCGCCGGTCGAGGCGGCGGCGCTGCTGCTGGCCCTGCACGCAGCGCCCATCCATTTTCATCGCAAGGGCAAAGGGCGCTTCCGCAAGGCGCCTCCCGACATTCTCGCGGCGGCTCTGGCCGGTCTCGAAAAAAAGCGCCGGCAGGCCCTAGCCATCGAGCGCATGGCCGACGAACTCGCGGCCTGCGCGTTGCCGCCGGAGTTTGCGCCGCTACTCGACCAGATCCTCTACAAGCCGGATCGCAACCTCCCCGAAACCAAGGCGCTGGAGGCGGCCTGCGCCAGAACGGGCCTGTCCGCGCCGCGTCTCCTGCTCGAATGCGGCGCCATCCGCTCGCCCTACGACTATCACTACGGGCGTTTCCTGCGTGAGCAGTTCCCGCGCGGCACGGAGTTCCCCGAGGCCGAAGCGTCCGCGCTGCCCGCCGATCCGCAACTCCCGAGGGCCGACGCGCGCGCGTTCTCGATCGACGACGCGACGACCACCGAGATCGACGACGCCTTTTCTCTGCGCGCGCTGCCGGGCGGCGGCTGGCGGGTCGGCATCCACATCGCCGCGCCGGGATTGTCCATCCTGCCCCATTCCCCGCTCGACCAGGCGGCCCGCTCGCGCCTGTCGACGGTCTACATGCCCGGCGCCAAGATCACGATGCTGCCGGAGGCCGTCATCGACCGCTTCACGCTGGCCGAGGGGCGCGATTGCCCGGCGGTGTCGCTGTATCTGACGGTAAGCCCGGAGTTCGAGATCACCGCGAGCGAGTCGCGCGTCGAACTCGTGCCGATTGCCGCCAACCTGCGCTCCCACGACATCGAGCCGCTGTTCAACGCGGAAACGCTGGCCGCGCGGCTTCCGGAGTTCCCCTTCCGCGACGAGCTGAAGACGCTCTGGCAACTGGCCAACGCCTGCGAGAACCGGCGTGGCAAGCCGTCGGTGGCGCGGGGCGGCGTCAATGACTGCCATTTCGTCATTGCGGGCGATCTTGCCGATCCCGAGACGTGCCGGGTGACGATCAGCGAGCGCCGGCGCGGCAGTCCGCTCGACAAAGTGGTGTCGGAATTGATGATCGCGGCCAACAGTCTCTGGGGCGGTCTGCTGGCCGAAAAGGGCATCCCCGCGATCTATCGCGCGCAGACGGCCGGCAAGGTGCGCATGACGACCTCGCCCCTGCCGCACGAGGGCCTGGGCGTCGAGCAATACGCCTGGGCGTCGTCGCCGCTGCGGCGCTATGTCGACCTGCTCAATCAATGGCAACTGCTGGCCTGTCTGCAAGGCGAGGCGCCGCCGTTCAAGCCGCGTTCGGAGCTCATGTTCGCGGCCATGCGCGATTTCGACCTGACCTATGGCGCCTATGCCGAGTTTCAGCGCGGCATGGAACGCTACTGGTGTCTGCGCTGGCTGCGTCAGGAAGGATTGGAGACGATCGGGGCCACCGTCCACCGCGAGAATCTGGTCAAACCGGATCATCTGCCCCTGCTTCTGCGCGTGCCGTCGGTTCCCGAGCTGGCGCCGGGGCAGCGCGTCAGGCTGGCGATCGAGTCGATGGATCTATTGACGCTCGAACTGGGCTGCCGTTACCTCGAAACGGATCAGAGGACAGATCAGAGGACAGATCAGAAGACAGAGACTTGAGAAGACAGAAGACAGGAAAACCGGACGCTCGGTTTTTCGTTCTTCCCCCGGCGCGAGGCGCCGCAAATCAGAGGACAGAGACTTGAGAAGACAGAAGACAGGGAAACCGGATGCTCGGTTTTTCGTTCTTCCCCCGGCGCGAGGCGCCGCAAATCAGAGGACAGAGATTTGAGAAGACGGAAGACAGGAAAACCGGACGCTCGGTTTTTCGTTCTTCCCCCGGCGCGAGGCGCTGCAAATCAGAGGACAGAGATTTGAGAAGACAGAAGACAGGGAAACC
>JAITAJ010000139.1 GCA_031284185.1 Accumulibacter sp.
GCCTGCGCCCGCGATCCCGGCCTGCGCGCCAAGATCGCCGTCAAATCCAACGACGCGCGCATCGACCCGATCGGCACTTGCGTCGGAATGCGCGGCATGCGCGTCACCGCCGTGACCAACGAACTGGCGGGCGAGCGCGTCGACATCGTGCTGTGGTCGGCCGATCCGGCGCAGTTCGTGGTGAGCGCGCTGGCGCCGGCGGAAGTCAGTTCGGTGGTGGTCGACGAGGAAAAGCACAGCATGGACGTCGTGGTCGACGATGCCAATCTGGCCGTGGCGATCGGCCGCGGCGGGCAAAACGTGCGTCTGGCGTCCGAACTGACCGGCTGGGCCATCAATCTGATGACCGAAGAAGAGTCGCAGACGCGCTTCGAGGCCGAATCGGCGGCGATCCGGGTGTTGTTCATGGAAAAGCTCGACGTGACCGAAGAGGTGGCGAATGCCCTGATCAATGAAGGGTTTTCGATGCTTGAAGAAGTGGCCTATGTGCCGCTGCACGAAATGCTCGAAATCAAGGCGTTCGACGAGGCCACCGTCCAGGAATTGCGGGAACGCGCCCGCAACGTGTTGCTGACCGAGGCCATCGTCGCCGAGGAGCAGCTTGGCGACGTCGCCGAAGACTTGCTCGGTCTGGAAAGCATGGACAAGGCGCTGGCCGGGAAACTGGTGGCCAACGGAATCAAGACGCGGGATGACCTGGCCGACCTGGCGGTCGACGAGCTCATCGAAATGACCGGTATCGATGCCGAGCGTGCCAGCCAGCTGATCACCACGGCGCGCGCGCACTGGTTCGAGTGAAACAGCGTATCCAGCAAGCAGAGAAGAGGATTCCACATGGCGCAAATGAGTGTTGCCCAATTCGCGGCGGAGCTGAGCAAGCCGATCAATACGCTGCTGGAGCAGTTGCGGCTGGCCGGCGTGGGCAAGGACAAGACGAACGATCTGCTGACGGAACAGGACAAGACGAAGCTGCTCGAATATTTGCGCCGGGTGCACGGCGGCGCCGGAGCCGCCAAGCAGAAAATTACCCTGACGCGCAAGGAAACCAGCGAAATCCGCACCCAGGATGTGCACGGAAAATCGCGTACCGTCCAGGTCGAAGTGCGCAAGAGGCGCACCCTGGTCAAGCGCGATCCCGCCGAATTGCGCGCCGAGGCGCTGGCCGCGAAGAAGGTGGAGAACATCGTCCCGGAACCCGCCCAGCCCATCCCTGAAGCGGTGCCCGAACCCGTCGTCGCGCCAAGAGACGTAGATGTCGAGCCGGCCGTCCAGAAGGACGCGCCGCCCGTCATCGCGCCGGTGGAAAAAGCCGCGCCGCCGGTCGAGGAACCGATCCCGCCGGTCGAACCCGAGCCGGAAGCGCCACCGCCGGTCAAGGCCGTCGAGCCGGTGGCGCGGCCCGAGGCGGTGACGAAGAAAGGCGCCGCGGGAGGCAAATCCGGGCGTTCCGCGCGGAACAAGGAAGCGCCGGCGAAGGAACGCGCCGCCAAGGCGGTGGCGAAGAAGGTGGTCACGCGGGCCTCGATCATCGGCGAGGAGCAGCAGCGTCTGCGGGCGGAGGAAGAGCGCCGCAGCGCGGAACTGCGCGCCCGCCAGGAAACCGAGTTTCTCGAAAAGCAGCAGCGCGCCGCCGATCTGGTGCGCCTGAAGAAAGAGGCCGAAGAAAAGGCGGTCGTCGCGCGCGCCGCCGAAGTGGCGAAACAGGTGGCCGCCAAGACGGCGAGCGGCAAGCCGGAGGAAAAGAGCGAGAAGCCGGAAAAGACGGGCCACAAGCCCGACGGCAAGCCGGGCGCCGAGAAAAAGGGCGGTGAGAAGAAGAGCGCCTGGAAGGGCGAGGGGAGCGGCAAGCGCCAGGGACTCAAGACGCGGGGCGCGCCGGCCGGCGGCGAGTGGCGCGACGGCAAGCACGGCAAGCGCAACAGTGGCCGAAACAGCGCCGAACCCGAACCGTCTCACGCCTTCCAGGTGCCGACCGAGGCCGTCGTGCACGACGTGCATGTGCCGGAAACCATTTCCGTTTCCGATCTGGCGCACAAGATGGCCGTCAAGGCGATCGAAGTGATCAAGACCCTGATGAAAATGGGATCGATGGTGACCATCAACCAGGTGCTCGATCAGGACACCGCGATGATCGTCGTGGAAGAACTGGGACACCGCGCCTTCGCCGCCAAGCTCGACGACCCGGACGTCTTCCTGGAAAACACCGAACACAAGGACGTGCCGCAACTGTCGCGCGCGCCGGTGGTGACCGTCATGGGCCACGTCGACCACGGCAAGACTTCGCTGCTCGACTACATCCGCCGCACCCGCGTGGCCTTCGGCGAGGCGGGCGGCATCACCCAGCACATCGGCGCGTATCACGTGGAGACGGCGCGCGGCATGGTGACCTTCCTCGATACGCCGGGACACGAGGCGTTCACCGCGATGCGCGCGCGCGGCGCCCAGGCCACGGACATCGTCGTTCTGGTGGTGGCCGCCGACGACGGCGTGATGCCTCAGACGCGCGAGGCCATTCACCACGCCAAGGCCGCCGGCGTGCCGATCGTGGTGGCGGTGAACAAGATCGACAAGCCCGAAGCCAACCCGGACCACGTCAAGCAGGAACTGGTCGCCGAATCGGTCGTGCCGGAAGAGTATGGCGGCGAATCGCCATTCATCAACGTCTCGGCCAAGACCGGCGCGGGCATCGACGAATTGCTGGAAAACGTGTTGCTGCAGGCGGAAGTGCTCGAACTCAACGCGCCCAGGGAAGCGCCGGCCAAGGGGCTGATCATCGAGGCGCGTCTGGACAAGGGACGGGGTCCCGTGGCGACCATGCTGGTGCAGTCCGGCACCCTGCATCAGGGCGACGTGTTGCTCACCGGCCAGGTCTTCGGGCGCATCCGCGCCATGCTCGACGAAAACGGCAAGACGATCAAGGAAGCCGGCCCGTCGATTCCGGTCGAAGTCCTTGGCCTCTCCGACGTGCCGCTGGCCGGTCAGGACGCGATGGTTCTGGCGGACGAACGCAAGGCGCGCGAAATCGCGCTCTTCCGTCAGGGCAAGTTCCGCGACGTGAAGCTGGCCATCAAGCAGGCGGCCAATCTCGAAAACATCCTGGAACAGATGGGAGAAGCCGAGACGAAGACGCTGGCGCTGATCATCAAGGCCGACGTGCAGGGTTCACAGGAAGCGCTGGTCCAGTCGCTGCAAAAACTCTCGACCGACGAAGTCAAGGTCGACGTCATCCACGCGGCGGTCGGCGCGATCAGCGAGTCCGACGTGCATCTCGCGCAGGCCTCCAAGGCGGTGATCATCGGCTTCAACACCCGCGCCGACGTGGGCGCGCGCAAGACGGCCGAGAACGTGGG
>JAITAJ010000158.1 GCA_031284185.1 Accumulibacter sp.
TATCCTCTGTCTTCTGTCCCCTATCCTCTGTCCTCTGAAACTGTCTTCTCAAATCGCTGTCCTCTCGCTGTCCTCTGAAACTATCGCCGTCCTCTGAATATCATCAACGGGAACCCACCCCCCTCAAGGAGAGCACTGTGTCCGATTGCGGCGATCACGATCATCCACCGGCCTCGTCCGTCCATCCGGGCATTCCTCGCGCCAAGGCATTCGACGCGGACGCGTTCGAGCGGGCCATCCTCGATCTGCTCGCGGCTTGCGGCATTGCGCCGGATGCCGCGCACATGGGCAAGACGGCCCAGCGCGTGCGCGAACTCTGGCAGAAACGTCTGCTCGGCGGCTACGACATCGACCCCGCCACCGTTCTTGGCGAAGGATTCGCCGATCACCGGCGGGATATGGTCGTGGTGCGCGGTATCGCCGCGCATGGCGTCTGTCCGCATCATCTCGTCCCTTTCCGCGGCGTGGCGCACGTCGCCTACCTGCCTGGCGGCCGCCTGCACGGTTTCGGGCGCATTGCCCGGCTGGTCGACGCCATCGGGCACCGCTTCACCTACCAGGAATGGATGACCCGCGACATCGCCGAAGCCTTGATGACCCACGGCAAGGCGCGCGGCGCGGCCTGCGTGATCGAGGCCGAACAACTGTGCCTGCTGTTGGGCGAAGACCGGCGCGGCGATGAGCGCGTCGTCACCCAATCGTTCACCGGCGAATTCGACACTTCGGAACAGTTCCGCAGCGAATTCCTGCACGCGATTGCCAACTGATCGGTTCAGGGAACAGAGATTTCAGAGGACAGTTCCAGAAGACAGTTCCAGAAGACAGAAAACAGAGGACAGAAGACAGGGGAGTTTGCGGCGCTTCGCGCCGGGTAGGGAACGAAAAACCGAGCGATGGTTTTTTCCATCCCCCGGCGCTTCGCGCCGCAAGCTCCCCTGTCTTCTGTCCTCTCAAACCTCTGTCCTCTGAACCCGGCTGACGACGTAGCGGAACTTGCCCGATTTTTCGGCGGGTATCCGGTCCATCGGCTGCACCTCGACGCGGACGGCGGCGCCCAGACGTTCCCGCAGCCCGGCGATGATTCCACGCTCCGTTTCGGCGGAAAAGCCCGCTTCGGCAACCACCATGACACGCGTGAAATCAAGGCTTTCCTGGACCACCTTGAATTGCCCGATGCCGGGCATGTCCCGCAGAACGTAGATCAGCGCCAGCCCGTGCATGACGGTGCCATCCGCCGCGACGACGAAATCCGTGCTCCGCCCCTGGATGTCTTCGAGCACCGGCAGGGTCCGGCCACACGCGCAGCGTTCCGTTCCCAGCGCCGCGACGTCGCCGGTACGGTAACGGATGAACGGAAAGTCGGCGGTCGCCAGATGCGTGACCGCGATCTCGCCGGGAACGCCCGGCGGCGGCGGCTTGCCCTGCGCGTCGACGATTTCGACGATGATGTCCTCGGCGGAAAGATGAATTTTCCCGGCGGGACATTCGTGCGCGATGAATCCCGCGTCGCGGCTGCCGTAACCGTTGGCCACCGGACAGCCGAACGCTTCTCCGATGCTCCGGCGCTGATGCTCGTACAGGCGCTCCGAGGTGACGAAAACCACCTTGATCCCGAGACCATCGAGCGCGATTTTCCGTTTGGCCGCATGCGCCGCGATCAGGCCGATCGCCGAGGGATAGCCGAAGAGCATCGCCGGACGCCGCGCCCGGATGCGTTCGACGAACGCATCGAGACGAGCCTCGGACATCTCGAAGGCCGGCAGGAGTTCGGTGCGCATCAGCCAGTCGCGCGCGCCGCGCAAGCGATCCTGCGCGGACAGTTCGATGGGCGACCCCCAGACGACGATTTCCGGGTCGCCGACATCGACGCCCCACCAGCGCGTGGCGCGCCATTTGGCCGCCACGTCGTGACTGATCCGCTCATTGCCGACGTAGAAAACGAGCGGCTCCCCGGACGAGCCGCCCGTGTTGAAACGCGAGAGTTTCCCCGCGACCTCGGATTTCATCCGCTCGCCTTCCCGCCGGATGATCGATTTGGTGAGAAAGGGCAGCGCGCGAAGATCGCCGGTCGAAGAAACGCTTCGCGGATCGAAGGCCATCGCCGAAAAACAGTCCCGGAAATAAGGCACGTGCTTTCCCGCCCTGACCAGCAGCTCCCGCAAACGGTTCGTCCGGTACTGCTCCAGCCTTTCCGCCGGCCACCATTGCGAATCATCCAGACGCCGCCGTATCGCCACCGTGTCGTGGCCTTTCAGTCTTTCCTGGAGCGGAAACAAGAACCCGGCAAGCAGCGCGGTACGAAATCCCATGTCTTCTCCTCAAATGGCCGGTCGGTCGGCGACCGGCGCGTGGCTGTCATAAACACCGCTGAGCAACGGCCACACCCGTTCCCACGTGTATCGCCCGATGTCTTCGAGTCCGTTGTCGATCAGCCTGGCCGCCAGCGCCGGATCCCGCATCAGGCGCAGTATGGCTCGGGCCATGAGATCGGGCGATCCGGGCGGAACCAGGAGCGCGGTGCGCTCGTGCTCGACGACGAACGGGATGCCGCCGACATGGGTGCTGACGATGGGCAGTCCGCTGGCCAGCGCTTCCAGAATCGAGTTGGGCATGTTGTCGACGAGACTGGGATTGAGCGCGATGTCGGCCTGGCGGCAGGCTTGCGCCATGGCGCCCCGGTCCAGCCTGCCGGCGAACCGGACGGCGGCGATCAGTCCCAGGTCTTCCGCCAGCTCCCGCAGCGCGCCGGCCAGCGGACCGGCGCCGGCGATCGTCAGCGTCGCCTCGGGATACGCGCGATGGACGATGGCGAAGGCGCGGATGGCGGTTTCGTTGTCATAGATCGGTTCGAGGTTGCGCGCGACCAGGAGGTGCCGCCGTATCGCGCGGTGAGGCGATGGATTGCGGAAGCGGCGCACGTCGACGACGTTCGGAACGATCGTCGCCGCCATGCCCGAACGCTCGAAGACCGCTTTCAGGAAGCCCGACGGCACGATCAGCGCCGCCGCCTGGCGCATCGACGCGCTCACGACGCGCCGCGATCCGGCCAGGAATTTCTCCGCGTCGCCGCCGCGGTAATTGACGACGACCGGCTTTCCGCGAACCTTCGCCGTCCAGATGGCGGGCATGGCGAACAGATGCCACGACCAGCCGGAATTGGCCATCAGGTGCACCAGGTCACAGCGACCGGCGAGCCGCCACAACGAAAAGACGTAGGGAATCAGGCGGAAGAGCGCGCGAACGAAGGGAAAGCCGCCGATCCAGCGCGGGCGGTACCTTGCGTTGGTCTGGACGAGCGAAACGACCACGCCCTCGCCGCGCAGCAATTCGGCGAGCTGCCGGGTCTGATTGGCCATGCCGCCGAACGGCGGCGGCAGCGGGCCGACGAGTCCGACACGCAGCGTCATGGCTGGTCCACCCCGGCATCCACCTTCCCCGGCGCGAGGCTCGCGTAAACCCGCCGGTAATTGGCCGCGCTGCGCGTCCAGTTGCGTTCCTCGACCACGTAGCGCCGCCCGGCCCGCCGGCGTTCCGGCCAGGACTCGCGCTCGCCCAGAAGCCGCGCGACCGTCTCCGCCAGCGAATCGGCATCGCCCGCGCGGAAGAGCATTCCCGTCCGTCCGTCGCGGATCAACTCACGGTGCCCGCCCACGTCGGAGGCCACCAGCAGCCGGCCCTGCGCCATCGCTTCGAGCGGCTTCAGCGGCGTGACCAGTTCCGTGAGACGCATCGAGCGCCGCGGATACGCCAGAACGTCGATCAGATCGTAGTAGCGCGGAACCTCCCGGTGCGGCACCCGGCCCGCGAACACGACCCTGCCGCCGACGCCGAGACGCTCCGCCTGCGCCCTGAGCGCCGCGTCCCGCGGCCCGCCGCCGACCAGGAGCAGACGCGCGTCCGGCAGATGCGCGAGTATCTTCGGAAAGGCATCGAGCAGCACATCGAGTCCTTCATAGGCGTAGAACGATCCGATGAAGCCGATCACGGCGCCCCCCGAGAGGCCGAGCCGCGCCTTGAGCGCTTCGTCGGGTTCGCCGCCGGAATCGAAGGATTCGACATCGACGGCATTGGGCACCACCGTGATTCTTTCCGCGGCGATGCCACGCGCCACGATGTCCGCGCGCAGTCCCTCGCAGATCGTCACGGCCCGGTCGACCCGCCGCAGCGCCCAGGTTTCGAGGCCGCGGGTCAGGCGATAGCGCAGACTGCCCTCGCGCGTCGTGCCATGATCGACGGCGGCGTCCTCCCAGAACGCGCGCACTTCATAGACGACCGGCAGGCCGAGGCGGCGTCCGACGCGCAAGGCGGGAATGGCGTTGAGCACCGGCGAATGGGCATGCAGGATGTCGGGGCCGATCTGCCGAACCAGCCCGGCCAGGCGTTCCTCCAGCCGCTTCATCAGCATCGCCTCGCCGATCACGGGCCATTTCGCCGCCGGACCCGCGGGGGCCGGCGTGCGGTGGAAATGCCAGCCGTCGACCTCTTCTTCCGCCAGCGGGCAGCCCACGTGCTTGGGCGAGGTCAGATGGAAAGTCTCCCAACCGAGTTTTCTCTGCTCGCGCAGAATGGACAGGGTGCGGAAAGTGTAGCCGCTGTGCAGCGGAATCGAATGATCGAGGACGTGCAGAACGCGCAGACTCATGGCGTCACCGGGAAGGTCGCGGGCGCGCCGGCGGGGTCGTCATCGAGCACCTTGCGCAGAAAGGCTTCAAACATCAGGAAGGTCCACAGCGAGGCGCTGTAATCCCGCGCGCCGGACTGATGCGCGTCGACCAGGTGTTGCAGGCAAGAGCGATCGAACCAGCCGGTTTCCGCCAGCCGCGAACCCAGCATGGCCTCGCGCACGCGCGTCCTGAGCGGCCCGCGGAACCAACGCGCCAGGGGCACCGAAAAGCCCATCTTGGGGCGATACAGCACTTCGCGCGGCAGATGCGTTTCCATCGCCTTCTTGAGCAGATACTTGCCCTCCTGCCCGCGCAGCTTGAGCGAGGACGGCAGGCTCGCCAGCCACTCGACCAGCGGGTGATCCATCAGCGGTTCGCGCACTTCCAGCGAATGCGCCATGCTGGCCCGGTCGACCTTGGTATTGATGTCCCCGACCAGATAGGTCTTGAGATCGAGATACTGGATCAGGGCGAGCGGATCGTCCGTTTCCGCGCGCGCCGCGTGGCGGTCGAACACTTCCCGCGCGTCGTAGCCGCCGAGCGCGTTTTTCAGGCGATCGCTGAACAATCGTTCGCGCATCGCCCCGCGAAGGATCGAAACGGAATGGAAGTACGCCTCGACCGGAGTCCGCGCCATGCCCTCCAGCGTGGTCTTGGCGCGCAGGAAACGCGGCGCCCAGTCGGCCTTGGGATACAGCCGCCCGAGCAGGCCGAACACGGGGCGGCGGACGCGAAGCGGCAGCGTCGAACGCATCCGCTCCTCCATCATGTGCAATCTGTAGCGCCGGTAACCGCCGAAACTCTCGTCCCCGCCGTCGCCGGACAAGGCCACGGTGACGTGCCGGCGCGCCAGTTCGCAGACGCGGTAGGTGGGAATCGCCGAACTGTCGGCATACGGTTCATCGTAGAGCCGGGCCAGGGTGTCGATGAGGTCGAAATCCTCGCTTTCCACAGTGTCGATGAAATGCCGGGCCGCATAGCGTTCGGCGACCCGCCGGGCAAACTCCGATTCGTTGAACGCCGGGTCGGAAAAAGCGATCGAACAGGCATTGACCGGCTCGTCCAGCAGGCCCGCCATGAGGGCCACCACGGCGCTGGAATCGACGCCGCCGGACAGGAAGGCGCCGAGCGGGACTTCGGAAATCAGGCGAAGACGGATCGATTCCCGCAGACGCGCGATGAGTTCTTCCCGGGCCGCCATTTCGTCGATCGCGTGATCCGGCGTGAAACGCAGATTCCAGTATTCCTTCGGTTCGCCCGGTTTTTCCCCGCGCTTGACGAGCAGGGCGCAGGCCGGCGGCAGTTTTTTCGCTTGCGCGAAAATGCAACGCGGCTCGGCCACGTAACCCAGGGCGAAATATTCTTCCACGGCCAGCGGATCGATGTCCTTGCGCAAGCCGCCATGCGCCAGTATCGACTTCAATTCCGAGCCGAAGAGGAAGGTCCCGTCGTCCAGCAGCGCGTAATGCAGGGGCTTGACGCCCAGGCGGTCGCGCGCCAGGAAGAGGCTCTCCCGGTTGCGATCCCACAGGGCGAAGGCGAACATGCCGCGAAAGCGTTCGACGCAGGCTTCGCCCCAGGCCTCCCAGCCGTGGACGATGACCTCGGTGTCGCTGCGGGTATGGAAGACATGCCCGAGCGCCTGCAATTCGGGGATCAGTTCCCGGAAATTGTAGATTTCGCCGTTGAACACGACGCACACGCTGCCGTCTTCGTTATACAGGGGCTGCTGGCCCGTGGCGAGGTCGATGATCGACAGCCGCCGGTGCCCCAGCCCCAGCCCCGGCTCGACGTGCGTGCCGCCCTCCACCGGCCCGCGGTGACGCTGCGATTCGTTCATCCGGCGCAGAACCGCCCGGTCGGTTTCCCGCCGGCCACGGGTATCGAAAATGCCTGTTATTCCGCACATCGCTCAGTTCCGTTCCCTTGCTCGCCCGAATCGCCGGGCGCCCCTCGCGCGGCCCGCCCGAGGGCATGATCATAAAGACTTTGATAACGCGCAACCATAGCCGCCAGGCTATATTTCCGCTCGACCGCTTCCCGCCCGGCCAGGCCCAGGCGTCTCGCCTCGCCGCGCCGCCCGGCCAGCGCGACGATCTGTGCCGACAGGGCCGGCGCATCGTCTGCCGGCACCAGTTTCCCGGTTTTCCCTTCCTCGATCAATTCAGCGTTTCCTCCGACGTTCGTGGCCAGCACGGGCAGGCCGCTCGCCATCGCCTCGAGGATCGTGTTCGAGACGCCCTCCGCGAGCGAGGGCAGCGCGAAGCAATCGATGCCGCGCAGTATCTCCGGCACGTCGTCCCGCTCTCCCGGCAGCCAGGCCAGGCCGGCGCGCCCGGCCCGTTCCAGGATCGCCCGCGATTCTTCTCTCAGAGGGCCGTCGCCGATCATGACCAGGCGCAGACTCGCCGCCAGTTCCGGCGATCGTTCCAGCGCCATCACGAAGGCCCTCGCCAGCGCGGTCTGATTCTTGACCGTCCTCATGCGGCCCACCGTGCCGATCAGCCACAGATCGTCGCCGGCAAACGGACAGCCCGGAATCGCCCGGCGCTTCGGCGCGGGGAAAAAACGCCGCGCGTCGACGCCGTTGTAGATTTGAGAGACCCTCTCCGGCGAAACGCCGACCGTCTGGGTGAGATAGCGTTCGAGATCGCGCGACAGGGCCACATAGGAAGTCACGAATGGACGGTAGCCGCGCCGCAGCCACTGGTATTTTCTGCTGCTCCCGTCCAGGTCGCCCACGTCGCGCCCGTGCTCGCCGTGGATGCGCGCCGGCACGCCCGCCGCCCGGGCGGGAACGACCGCTTCCAGCGCGCCCAGGTTCCGGGTATGCGCGATCGCCGGCCGCAGCTCCCTGAAGATCCGGTAGAGCCGCGGATAGAGCCACAGCGCGTGTCCGGGTTTCTTGTCCAGGGCGATGAATTCTACATCGTCGCGCAGGATGCGCCGCCTGAAATCGGTGATCTCGGTCAGCGCGACGACGGCGTGACGATACGCCGCCGGCGGCAGGTGATTGATCAGGTTGACCACGCCGTTTTCAAGCCCGCCGACGTCGAAACGGTACACGACGTGGGCGATCAGCGGCCGCCGGTCCTCATTCATGGCCATGCCGGGTCTCTTGCAGCGCGTTCCAGAGGACCGGAGACGCCGCCGCGGTGAAGTCCCGCAGGATCGCGTCCGGATCGCTACCCTCCCCTCCGGCCGTATACACGATCACCACCGCCGAATCGTCGCCCTCCCCCGTCAGACGGGACAGCGCGGTGTACGCCTTCGCCAGATAATCATTGGCGGTCCAGCGGCCATTGATCCAATACCACTGCCAGACGAACAGGCGCTCGCCGGCGGCGGAAAGCAGCTCGCTCGTCCTGACGCGAAGCGGCATCCCCTGAACGAGCGCCGCCGCAGTCCCCGTTTCCGTTTCCTCCCAGTCGTGATCGGAACCTTTCACCAGCGCGTTGCCGGAACTCACCAGCTTGCGGTTTTCATCCTGATTCCGGTAGTAGGCGAGGAAAAGCCCGACATTCCGGCCGCTTTCCCCGATTTTCGCGTAGCCCCGGCGCAGAGAGGCGGAAGCCGTCGTGAATCGCGGCGCCCAATCCGGCAGGTTTCTTTCGCTGCCCACCCAGCCCGCCGGGGCCGCCGGGGCTTCGAGCCGGGTAAGCTCGGGGAGCGTGTTTCGTTCGACGTGCCGCCAGAGGAGCGGCCAGAGCGCCGCCAGAACGGCGCTCGCCAGAAAAGCCGTCGACAAGCCGCGCCGGTGAGCGCCGATGCCTGTCCGGGACACTTCGGGTTCGCCCGCGGACTTCGGCCCGGCCTCTTCCTGCCAGCGCGTTCCGATCCTGAACATGATCAGGATGATGACCCCGAAGAACAGCCAGCCGTAGATGAGATGATCGACGCCGACCGCGA
Source organism: Accumulibacter sp. (assembly GCA_031284185.1). Classification (GTDB taxonomy): domain Bacteria; phylum Pseudomonadota; class Gammaproteobacteria; order Burkholderiales; family Rhodocyclaceae; genus Propionivibrio. The sequence continues at coordinate 8,574 of JAITAJ010000158.1, forward strand.
GCGTGTTGCCCGAGAGATGGCCGAGCATGACGATGAGATAGGCCCGCAGCCAGTTGGCGAAGATCGGCACGATCAGTGAAACGCCGATGAAGACCAGCCGCCGCCGGAGCGTCCGGTAAGTCAGGCAGGCAAAGAGGGTGCCGAGCATCGATGAGGCAATGACGTAGCGCACTCCGCTGCACGCCTCCGCCACCGACCAGCTTCCCGACGGGATCATGAATCGCAAGCCCTCCCGGTAGACCGGCACGCCCGAGAAACGCAAGGCCATGACGGTGA
>JAITAJ010000146.1 GCA_031284185.1 Accumulibacter sp.
ATGTACAACAACAAAGCTTGGTATCCTTCAACTGGGTTGCATTGGAAAACAACCATAGAAGGGTTGGGACGTCTAGGGCGCGCATCCAGAATTATTGAAGAAGGCAAATCCATTCGATACGTGAGATTCATTGATGATTTCTGTGTTTATCCGCGAACGAATGTATGGACCGATATTGGTGGTGTGCAAAGTCGTACTGACCCAAAAATTTATGTGGTGCAAACCGCTACAGAGACGATCTCTCGTTGCCTCCTCATGACCACCGACCCCGGCGACCTCGTCCTCGACCCGACTTGCGGCTCCGGCACGACCGCTTACGTCGCCGAGCAATGGGGCCGCCGCTGGATCACCATCGACACCTCGCGCGTGGCTTTGGCGCTGGCCCGCGCCCGACTCATGGGCGCGCGCTACCCCTTCTACCTGCTTGCCGACAGCCGCGAAGGCCGGCAGAAGGAAGCTGAAATCACCCGCGGCGCGCCGTCCTCGCAAGCCGTGTACGGCAACATCGCCCACGGCTTCGTCTATGAGCGCGTACCGCACATCACGCTGAAATCCATCGCCAACAACGCCGAGATCGACGTCATCTGGGACAAGTTCCAGCAAACGCTGGAACCGTTGCGCGAACGGTTGAACAAGGCGCTCGGCAAGCAGTGGCAGGAATGGGAAATCCCGCGCGAAGCCGAGGCCAAGTGGAGCGATGCCGCGAAGAAAGCGCACGCCGACTGGCGGCGGCAACGCACCGCCCGGCAATCGGTAATCGACGCCTCCATCGCCGCCAAGGCCGAGTTCGAATACCTCTACGACAAACCCTATGAGGACAGGAAAAAGGTGCGTGTCGCCGGTCCCTTCACCGTCGAATCGCTCAGCCCGCACCGGATGCTCGGCGTGGACGAGGACGGCGAACTGATCGACGGCGTGGCCGAGGCGCAGGCCGAGTACGGGCGCGACTTCACCACCATCATTCTGGAAACCCTGAAAACCGCCGGCGTGCAGCAGGCGCACAAGGACGGCAGGATTGTCTTCACCGCGCTGGAACCCTGGCCGGGCGACGGCTATGTCTGCGCCGTTGGCGTGTACCTCGAAAGCGGCAAACCCAAACGCGCGGGCATCTTCGTCGGCCCGGAGTTCGGTACGGTGTCGCGGCAGGACCTGGTGGCCGCCGCGCGCGAGGCGGGCGACGCCGACTTGGACGCGCTGATCGCCTGCGCCTTCAACTATGATGCCTTGTCCACCCAGTTCGGAAAGCTGGGCCGCATTCCCGTGCTGAAGGCGCGCATGAACGCCGATCTGCACATGGCCGAAGACCTGAAGAATACCGGCAAGGGAAACCTGTTCGTCATTTTCGGCGAGCCGGATGTGGACGTTCTGGACAGCCGTGGCAAGAGTCTCATCAAGCGTGAAGGCGGCAAGGATGTGATCATCGTTCCGGCGGGCGAGCACATCCGCGTCAAGATCAAGGGCGTGGACGTGTTCCACCCCAACACCGGCGAAGTGCGCAGCGACGGCGCGGAAGGCATCGCCTGCTGGTTCCTCGATACCGACTACAACGAGGAGAGCTTCTTCGTCCGCCACGCCTACTTCCTCGGCGCGAACGATCCGTACAAGGCGCTGAAGACCACGCTGAAAGCCGAAATCGACGAAGCCGCATGGGCCACGCTCAACAGCGACACCTCGCGTCCGTTCCCGAAACCGGGCACGGGCCGCATCGCGGTGAAGGTCATCAACCACTTGGGCGATGAGGTGATGAAGGTGTTCAGGGTAAGGTAATATCCTGCGTCTGCCTTGCCGCCAATTTTTCGGGACAATCAGTGTGCAACGATCGACCTTCATCCAGCGCGTCGTGTTGAGAAATTTCAAGAGCATCGGCTATTGCGACGTTCGCCTGAAACCGCTGACCTACATGGCGGGCCAGAATGGTGCCGGCAAGAGCAATTTTCTGGATGCCCTGCATTTCGTTGGTGATTCGCTGACCGGCTCGCTGGAGAACGCGATCCGCGAGCGCGGCGGCTTGAACGAAATGCGTCGCCGCTCCAGCGGGCATCCGACGAATTTCGGCATTTACCGGGAGATGCTGGATCAACCGGCTTTTGCCGCTCGGTTTGACTTGCGACTTGCGCACGACAACAGCCGATCATTCCGTAAATTGTGCAAGAAGTGGCAAGCCAATCTCCAGCAAGTTCACGACGTATGACGTGGCGGTGACTTATATGGAATTCCGCATCGCCGATACCTTCACCTCCAGCCTCGTCCGCCTGGCCGGCGAGGAGCAGAAGGCCGCCAAGACCACGGCATTCGACTTGCAGATGGATCCGACCGGCAAGGGCATGAGCCTCCACAGGCTCGACCGCGCTAAAGACCCGAACTTCTGGTCGGTGCGCGTTGGCCGCGACCTCCGCCTGATCGTCCACAAGACGGCAGGCAGCCTGCTGCTGTGCTTCGTCGGCCACCACGACAAAGCCTACGAATGGGCCGAGCGCCGCAAGCTGGAAACGCATCCCGCCACCGGCGCGGCGCAACTGGTCGAAATCCGCGAGCGGGTAGAGGAAATCCTCGTTCCGAAATACGTCGAGGCGGTTTGTCCAGTCGAGCCAAAACCAAAGCTGTTCGGCAAATACAGCGACGCAGAGTTGCTGGCCTACGGCGTGCCGACCGCATGGCTGGCCGATGTGCAAGCCGCCGACGAGGATGCGCTGCTGGAACTGGCCGACCATCTACCCGCCGAAGCTGCCGAGGCCTTGCTGGAGCTGGCGACCGGCGGCACACCCGCATTGCCGGAAATTGCAGGCAAGGGTGCCGATCCCTTCCGGCACCCGGACGCGCAGCGCCGCTTCCGCATCATGTCCGATGCGGAGGAGTTGCAGCGCGCGCTGGAATTTCCGTGGGACAAGTGGACGGTGTTCCTGCACCCGGCGCAGCGTCAGTTGGTGGAGCGCGACTACAACGGCCCCGCGCGCGTGTCGGGTTCGG
>JAITAJ010000388.1 GCA_031284185.1 Accumulibacter sp.
CGGCATGGCGCGGGTGGTGAACGACGGCGAGGAACGGCTGGTCAATACCAACGAATCGACCTACATCCCCGCCGGGCGAAAACACCGGCTGGAAAATCCCGGCCTGCTGCCGCTGGTCATGATCGAAGTGCAGAGCGGGGAATATCTCGGTGAGGACGACATCGTGCGCTTCGACGACGTTTACGGGCGCGCGCCCGGCGAAGCGCAGGGAACGAAACGATGAGCGGCGGGAACGATATGACGGCGCCTGGGTTGACGTGCTTCAAGGCTTACGACGTTCGCGGCAGACTCGGCGCGGAACTGGACGAAGGCATCGCCAGGCGCATCGGTCGCGCCTTCGGGGAGTCTCTGAAGCCCCGGCGGGTCGTCGTCGGCGGCGACGCGCGGCGAACCAGCGACGCGCTCAAGCAAGCCGTGGCGGAAGGGCTGATGGATGCCGGCGCCGATGTCATCGATCTGGGCATGACGGGAACCGAGGAGGTTTACTTCGCCGCGTTCAACCTGGACGTCGATGGCGGCATCGAGGTGACCGCGAGCCACAACCCGCTCGACTACAACGGCATGAAGTTCGTCGGCAAGGGCGCGCGGCCGATCAGCGGCGACAGCGGACTGGCGGCCATCCGGCGTCTGGCGGAAGAAAACGCATTTGCCGCGCCGCGGAAGCGCGGCCGCCTGAGCCGGCAATCGATCCTGGAAGCCTACGTCGATCATTTGCTCGGCTATGTCGAAGCAAGAGACTTTCGCCCCTTGCGGCTGGTGGCCGATTCGGGCAATGGCGCGGCGGGACACGTGGTCGATGCCATCGAGCGCCGCTTCGAGGCCATGTCCGTTCCGGTGGAATTCATCAAGCGGCGTCATGCGCCGGACCCGGCCTTTCCCAACGGCATCCCCAATCCCTTGCTGCCGGAAAACCGCGCCATCACCGCCGAGGCCGTGCGCGCGCGCAAGGCGGACATGGGCATCGCCTGGGACGGTGATTTCGACCGCTGCTTTCTGTTCGACGAGACCGGAAAATTCATCGAGCCTTACTACATCGTCGGCCTGCTCGCGGAAGCCTTCCTGCAAAAGCATCCCGGCGCCAGGATCATCCACGATCCGCGCCTGATCTGGAATACCGTCGAAGTAGTCGAGCGACGCGGCGGCCAGCCGATCCAGAGCAAGACCGGCCATGCCTTCATCAAGGAGCGGATGCGCAAGGAAGACGCCATCTATGGCGGTGAAATGAGCGCGCATCACTACTTCCGCGATTTCGCCTATTGTGACAGCGGCATGATTCCCTGGCTGCTCGTTGCCGGTCTGTTGAGCGGCGCGGGCAAACCCTTGTCCAGCCTCGTCGGCGAACGCGAGGCCGCCTATCCGTGCAGCGGCGAAATCAACTACCCGGTGGCGGACGTCGAGACCGCCATGCGCCGGGTGGAAGAGCACTTCGCGGCGGACGGATCCGCGATCGACAGAACCGACGGAATCAGCATCGAGTTCGAGAACTGGCGGTTCAACCTGCGCGGTTCCAATACCGAACCCTTGCTGCGGCTCAACGTCGAATCCCGCGGCGACGCCGACGCCGTCGCCGCCAGGACGCGCGAGATCGAGCGGATATTTCAGAGGACAGAAGTTTGAGAGGACAGAAGACAGATGAGTTTGCGGCGCTTCGCGCCGTTCAGAGGACAGCAGTTTATTCAGAGGACAGCAGTTTGAGAAGACAGAAGACAGATGGGTTTGCGGCGCTTCGCGCCGGGTAATGGAAGGAAAACCGAGCACTTGGGTTGTCTGTCCTCTGTCTTTTCAAATCTCTGTCCTCTGAACGCATTCTGATACTTCAATCTGGACTTGGAAATGATCACGTACGGCTTCATTCTCATAGGCTGTGTATGCTTCACAGGAGGGATGCTCAATGGAGCAACCGGATTCGGCGCGTTGATCGTCATGGTGCCCATGCTACTCATGGTGCTGGACATGCAGACGGCAATCCCGCTCGGTGTAGTGTGCTGCATACTCTTGCAGCTTGTGGGGGCAATAACCTTGCGCCGTCACGTACAGAAACGCGCCCTGACGCAACTCGTATTGAGCAGTATTCCAGGTAGCTGGCTTGGCGCGACCCTATTGTCGCGCATTCCCGAGCTGTATATGAAAACTTTTCTCGGAGCGCTGTTTTTCATATACGCCTCGTGGTGTTTCACGCGCAAGCAGACTTCGCCTCAAAAGCCTCCGGCATCTTTCTGGGCATACATCGCGGGTTTTTGTAGTGGCGCATTGGGCGGAGCCTTCGGCATCAACGGTCCGCCCGCCGTCATCTACATTACACGTACCGGCTGGACAACCGAGGCTATGCGCGGCACCCTGAATACGCTGCTGGCGCTGGTGTTCCTCTCGGTATTGGCTGCTCAGTATACGCAGGGGCTGTTGGTGGAGAAAGTCTGGGAACTGGCGATGCTCTGCGCGCCTCTCTGTTTTCTGGGCAACCGTCTGGGTTGGCGCCTGGCGCGCGGTCTACGACCGGAACAGTATATGCGCCTGGTGATGCTGCTGATCCTGGTAATGGGACTCTCACTCTGTATGCCCGCCCTGCGACAGATCATATAAAAAAGCGGCCATGCTATCTGTCTTCCGTCTTCTCAAACTGCTGTCCTCTGAACGGCGCGAAGCGCCGC
>JAITAJ010000156.1 GCA_031284185.1 Accumulibacter sp.
AATAGTATAAGTGTTTCAATCCACGCGCCCGCAATGGGCGCGACCGGAAAAGGCGGAACCAAGGGATCGGTCTCACAAGAGTTTCAATCCACGCGCCCGCAATGGGCGCGACCACCAACGACACTCCGAAATGCACTCGGACAAGGTTTCAATCCACGCGCCCGCAATGGGCGCGACTATCCCTATCGGATGGTGGTCGGCGCAAGGCAACGTTTCAATCCACGCGCCCGCAATGGGCGCGACTTGTGGCGTTGGCAGGGTTTCCGCAGACAAAAATTGTTTCAATCCACGCGCCCGCAATGGGCGCGACATAGTCAATCTAACACATTGATCTTAAAACGAAAACTTCTTCGTTTCGGCGAACGTACACATTCCAGTGCGATTCTTTTGGCTTCTCCAAGCTAAGCATTCAAAGAATCCTAACCATATCAAGCACTTGGACAAAGCGCGATCGTCCCGGGGTTTTCCAGGACGCTGAGGGTTCGCAATGCGTGCCCGGCTAGAAAACCAAAGGGCCGTTCAAGTCAAGCGCGGCTTTGATGCCTACGTGTTCGACTCTGGATTGCCAGTGTTTGCCAAGATAGTAAAAACGCAGGCTATCTTGGCTGGGGTCGATCAAATCCAACAGCCTTTGTCTGAGCATCGTCCATTGCGCGGGATCGAGTTCGATTTCAAAGACCGAGAATTGTACACGCTGTCCATGGTCCTGGCAGGCCCTCGCCACGCGGCGTAGGCGGCGATCACCGCCATCGCGCGTGCTGACGTCATAACTCACCAGTATCATCATCGCCACACCTCATTTCCACAGAAAAGGGGGATAGGCCTCCAGATCACCCCGAAGATGACGAGACATCAACTGCGCCTGAATATATGGAAAAAGTCCAATGGCGAATTTGTCCTCCAGAAACATGTGGCGCAATTCTTCCTTCTTGCGCTCCTGGTAAGCGGTCAGCACCGTTTTGCGCGACGATTCCTTGAGCAGTACGGCACCGTTGTCGAACATCACGAAATCCTGCTCGCGTACCTGCTTGCGATTGATGAGCGATAAGACCAGACGATCCGCGAGCAGCGGACGGAATTCTTCCAGGAGATCGAGCGCCAGGCTGGGACGCCCCGGCCTGTCCCGATGCAGGAAGCCGACCGCCGGATCGAGACCGACCGTTTCAAGCGCCGAGCGGCAATCGTGCGTAAGCAGGGTGTAAAGGAAAGACAGCAGCGCATTGACCGCATCGGTCGGCGGACGGCGGCTTCGGCCGTTGAAGCGCAAGACTGGCGTGTCTACTCGAATCAGGGAATCGAAGACACTGAAATAGATTTGCGCCGCTTCACCTTCCAGGCCGCGCAGAACATCCGGTTTTTGTTCCATGAGCAGACGGTCGATGATTCGCTGTAACCGTTCCCGCGCATGAACCAGCGCCGCGCGAATTTCTTCTTTCAAGCCGTCGCCATGATCGCGGACCGCGCGGCTGACGACGGCGCGCTGGTTGTGCACCTTGCCGAGCAACACATTGCGCACGATCGCGGCACATCCGTCGGGATCGTCCGTGCGGCGGTACTGCTCGCGCCGCAACAGGACGTTGCCGGAAACCGGGCCTTCCACCCTCGCCAGAAATCTTCCGCTGGAAGTCAGGAAACACACGCGGATGCCCTGCTCGGCGCAATATCCCAGCAATGGCGGCGAGACGAGCACCCGTCCCATGCATACGAGGCTTTCCAGCATATGAACGGGAAGCCGCGCGCGTTCTTCGCTTTCGACTTCCATGACGATGTTGGCGCCGTCCTTTTTCAGCCAGGCGCCCTCGGTGGTCACATACAGGGTATTGAGCAAACGGCGCATCGATGTGTCCTTTTGCCAGCAGATTCATTCATTTTGTCACTGTCGCCGACCATGAGGGGAACAAGCAAGGCATCGGCGGAATCATCCTGGTAACCGCGGCATCGATCCGGTGAACCAGATTTCGACGTCGCGTGCCCGATCACTGCGGCAAGTGCCGAAGATGACCTCTCGCGCCGCCCATCCCTCAGGCCGCTTCATGCCGTGGCGGATCAGGCCGCGGACGTGGTCGCCGGGCATTCCACGGGAGCACGCCCCGCCGACGCGAAACAGCGTCGTCATTCGTTTTCGCAGCGCAGCTGCCGCGCCAGCCAGGCATCGACGCCGCCCGCGCGGGCAAACAGACGCGGCTGGCACAGGTCGCGCAGGGAACAGGCATTGCAACGCTTGGCCTCGAAAGTCGCCGAAGGCGTGTGCCCGGCGGCGAATATCGCGCGCGTGCCGCGAATGGCCGCCAACGTGAGACTTCGCAGCGCGTCATCGAATTCGATCACGTATCGGCGTCGCGGCATTCCGTAGAACAAGGCGCCTTCGTCGATGCGCCGGGAGAACATTGCTTCCAGACACAGTGCCTGCGCGCACAGTTGTACCTCGTCCGCCCGGTGCGCCTTGGGTCTGCCACGTTTGTACTCCACCGGATACGGGCGCTCGCCGTCCGCGCCCGCGTGAAACTCCACCACGTCCGCCACACCGAAAATGCCAAGTTCCCTGTGAGACAAGGGCATGGCGGTCAGGGTGCGCACGCCGTGGCGGCGTTCGATCACGGCCTGGTCGGCGCGTTCGTGCAACAATCGGCCCTCGGCGGTCTGACGGTTTTCGGCCCAGAGGCGTTCGACGTGAATCAGCGCGCATTGGCGCGGACAATAAAGGTAATGCTGAAGCGCGGAAATGGGGATGATCTCTTCGTCCATGCGCTTCCCCGTTTCCGTTTCGGGCCGCTTCTCGCTTATAGCCGTTCTTCCACCCGTACACCCGCCGGGATCGCGCCGGTATCGACGCTGATCGCATAATCGGCAAAGCAGCGCGCGGAACGCTCTTCGGCATTGGCACGCTCGACTTTCACGGCATCGAACAGCTTGTGCGCGGGCGCGTTGCCCATGGCGCTTTCGTGTTCGAATACGATCAGCTTGCGCGCGGCCATTTCGCCGCGCGCGGCGGAGCGGTCGTGCTCGAACATGTTGATGAGCGCCTGCCACAAGAGTTGCAGGTCATCGTCGGAAAAGCCGGTACGCTCGGACAGTTTGGCGGAAATGAAACCGTGCGCCCGGTAAAGACCATACGGCAGAATGTGCTTGCGCCCCATGGTACGGTTATCGCCGCTTTGCGTTTCGGCCTCCTTCTCCGTCGTCACCGCCATGCGGGTGATGGAGATTTCCAGGGGCAGCACCGGCTCGATGGACGTGGCGAAGCTCAACTGTACCGGCCCGCGCACCTGTCCGGCATTGACGCCCGTGGTCATCACCGCGCCGAAGGCGCGCACGTCGAAAAAATTGGCGCACATCCAGGCGGTGATTTCGCGCGCCTTGGCTTCGTCCCTGGGCAGCTTCTTGTCTTCCGGCTTGATCTTCAGCGCCTCATACGCCAACCTGTGCTGGTTGTTGAGGATGGCCTTCTCCTGCATGTAGATCGCGTAGCCTGGCGCACCTTCGCGGTCGAGCGTGACGAAATTGCGAATCTTGCGTTTCAGGGCGACATCCGTCACCAGTCCCTGGTTGGTTTCCGGGTCGAGGCGCGGCAGATTGCCGGCATCCGGGTCGCCATTGGGGTTGCCCTTGGTGACGTCGAAGAGGTAGACGAATTCGTAGCGGTGGGTGAGAGGGACGGTCACGGCAGCTCTCCTTGAGCGGAAGGCATCGGTTCATTCGCGCCGGTGACCAGGAGGACATCCCCGTTCTCGGCACGCTTGGTGAAAAGACTCTGGACTTGATGGTAATAGCCGATGGCGAATTGGCCCTGGGCCACGATTTTGAGGTTGCTCGGAAGGGTCTCGGGCAGGTCATCGACGATTTCCCGGATTTCCTTTTCCAGATTGACCGCCACCCCCGGCTTTTCCTTGCGCAGTTTGCTCAGATGGTTCTGGGTGTTCCGCAACAGGACCGGAAAAATCGACGCGGGCGTCGCGGAAGCCGCGCCGTAATAACGGTCGCGGATGGTCGCGTTGATCTGTCCGCCCAGGGCGCTGCGCTGCGCGTTTTCCAGCACGGCGAACAGCCGTCCAAGCCGATAGCCGGGGAGTGTGGATTGTTTGTTCAGACTCACGGGAATTTCCTCCTCATTGGATTGTTGAATTCGCTGACTGCGCGTCAGCACGGCCTTGCAGATCGCCACGCGCACACCGGAAACATCGCCATCGGCGCGCATCCGCATCACCATATTCGCCAACAGCGCGCCGGGATAGCGGCCGCCGGTCAAAATGGCGCGCATCAATTCACCCGCCAGTTGCGGCGGCACGTCTTCGCTTTTCGCGCGTCCATCGCGGGAAGGCGCGGTTGCCAGCGCCAGCCGCCAGACGGAAGGCTCGGTCCGCCAGGGCATGGGATCGAGACGCAGATCCTCGCGGTGCCACGCCAGCTTCCGCGTGAGCGCTTCCAGCGTATCGACCTGCCAGAAGCGGACGGAGAGGCGCGAAGCGCTGGGCGCCAGGCCCAGCACGAACATGCGCGTGCCGGATTGGAGTCCCGGGTCTACTTCTTCGAGCGGACGGCCTTGAGCGACGCCTTCCAGCACCTTGCGGATGCGGATGGC
>JAITAJ010000007.1 GCA_031284185.1 Accumulibacter sp.
GAAGACAGAAGACAGATCGGCCTGGGCGCTTCGCGCCGGGTTAGGGAGGAAAAACCGAGCGATGGGTTTATCTGTCCTCTGTTTTCTCAAGCCTCTGTCCTCTGTCCTCTGGCTTGGGCGCTTCGCGCCGGGTCAGGGAGGAAAAATCGAGCGACGGGTTTATCTGTCCTCTGTCTTCTCAAACTTCTGTCCTCTGATCTGTCCTCTGATCTGTCCCCTGATCTGTCCTCTGAAACTGTTCTCTGCCTATAATGCCTTCCCCGTGAACGCGCCATTCCATCCGCCGATGCGCATCCTGTTGGTCAAGACCTCGTCCCTGGGCGATGTCATTCACAACCTTCCCGTCGCCAGCGACCTGAAGCGCCAGTTTCCCGACGCCGTCATCGACTGGTGCGTCGAAGACACGTTCGCCGACATTCCGCGCCTGCATTCGGCGGTCGCCCGGGTCATCCCGGTGTCCATCCGCGGCTGGCGCAAGGCATTGTTCCGCGGCGCGACCTGGCGCGAGATCGGCGCGTTCCGGCAGGAGATCGCCGGCGGGAACTACACCGCGGTGCTCGACACGCAGGGACTGATAAAGAGCGGCGTCATCGCCTTTTTCGCCAAGGGGCCGTGCCACGGCTATGCCGCCGAAGTGGCGCGTGAGCCTCTGGCGTCCTGGTTCTACGACAAGACTTTCGTCATTCCGCCCAACGCCCACGCCGTCGAGCGCAACCGCTGGCTGAGCGCCGCGGCTTTCGATTACCCGGTGAATCTGCCGCTCGACTACGGCATCATGGCGCCCGATCCCGGCTTCCCCTGGCTGCCGGAAGGTCGCCGGGCCGTGCTGATCACGGCGACCAGCCGCGACGACAAACTCTGGAGCGAGGATCACTGGATCGCTGCCGCCCGCTATCTCGTCGAACGCGGGCGGCGTCCGGTGTTGCCGAGCGGCAACGCCGTCGAGCGGCAACGCGCCGGACGCATCGCCGCCGCCGTCGCCGGGAGCCTCGTCGCGCCGCCCTTGTCGCTGCGCGAATTGGCCGCGCTGATCGGCCACGCCGAGCTGGCCGTCGGCGTCGATACCGGGCTGATCCATCTGGCCGCGGCGCTGGGCGTCCCGACCATCGCCCTCTACGTGGCGAGCGACCCGGCCCTGACCGGCGTTTACGGCACGCGCGATTTCCGCAATCTCGGCGGCCCCGGCCACGCGCCCACCGTCGGGGAAGTCATTGCCGCCATCGACCAGGAATTGCGCCGATGATCCGTCTCCTCTATTCCCTGCTGTTCTATCTCGCCCAACCGCTCGTCTGGCTCCGGCTCATCTGGCGAGCGCGCCGGCAGCCCGACTACTTGCGTCACCTCGGCGAGCGCTACGGCTTCTTCACCGGGCGGCCGCCGGAACCGCTGCTCTGGCTGCACGCCGTCTCGGTCGGCGAGACACGCGCCGCCGCGCCGCTGATCGACGCCTTGCTTGCGGAATATCCGGGGCACGCCCTGCTGCTCACGCACATGACGCCGACCGGGCGCGCCGTCGGCGCCGAGTTCATCGGCAAACACGGGCCGCGTCTGACGCAAGCCTATCTGCCTTACGACCTGCCCGGCGCCTGTGCCCGTTTCCTCGATCACTTCAAGCCGCGCGTCGGGCTATTGATGGAAACGGAAATCTGGCCGAACCTGATCGCCGCGGCGCGCGCGCGCAATCTGCCGGTGCTGCTGATCAATGCTCGCCTGTCGGCCAGATCGCAGCGTGCTTATCGGCATTTTCTGCCGCTGATTCGTCCAGCCGTGGGAGGACTCGCGGCGGTGGCGGCGCAAACGCCGGGCGACGCCTCGCGTCTGGAGAGCATTGGCGCGCAAGGCGCGCGCGTCACCGGCAATCTCAAGTTCGACGTCACGCCCGCCCCGGAAAAGCGGCAGCTTGGCCGCGACTGGCGCCGGGCGCTCGGTCGTCCGGTCTGGCTGGCCGCCAGCACGCGCGAAGGGGAAGAAACGCTCATTCTCGATGCCTTCGCCCGTCTCGCGCCATCCGGCGCGCTGCTGGTGCTGGTTCCGCGTCACCCGCAGCGTTTCGACGAAGTTGCCGGCGTGATCGGGCGGCATGGCCTCTCTTCATGCCGGCGCAGCGCTTCGGAGCTGCCCACGCCGGAAACGCGCGTATGGCTGGGCGACAGCATGGGCGAAATGCCGGCCTACTTCGCGCTTGCCGACCTCGCCCTGATCGGTGGAACGCTGCTGCCCTTCGGCGGCCAGAATCTGATCGAAGCCGCCGCCTGTGCCTGTCCGGTGCTGGTCGGCCCGCACACCTACAATTTTGCCCAGGCCGCCGAAGACGCGCTGGCCTGTGGCGCGGCGCGGCGTGTCACCGACGCCGAAGACGCCGCCCGGACGGCGCGGGCGCTGTTGGCGGATCGAGCCGCGCTGGCGGCGATGCGCAAGGCGGCGCTGGAATTTTCCCAGGCCCACCGCGGCGCGACCGCAAGGACGATTGCCATCGTCAGGGGGGTTCAGAGGACAGAGGTTTGAGAGGACAGAAGACAGGTAGGCTTGCGGCGCCGGTCGGCGCCGGAGTGGAACGCAAAACCGAGCGCTTGGGGTTCAGCGAGCGTAGCCCGGATGAACGCACAGGCGTAGGTCGGGCATACCTGCCCGAC
>JAITAJ010000138.1 GCA_031284185.1 Accumulibacter sp.
GGCGAGAGGGCCGACACGCCGCCGATGAAGGCGGCGGCGAGCAGAGGCTTCAGGGCGGCCCTTCCCCGAAGCGAGGCCAGTTCCCTGACGCAATCGCGCAAGGCGCGCAAATCCTCCCGCCTCCAGACGGCATAGCGCAGCGCGGCGAAATGCTCCGCCGCGCGGCGCGTCAGTGGCGCGATCTCGGGTCTTTCGCGGGCGACACGCGCGGCCAGATCGAAAGGGCCTTCCCAAGGCGCGCGCCGGATGCCGAAACCTTCGAGCCGGGCGCAGAAGCGATGCCAGGCCCGCGTTTCGGCGGAAGATTTCACGCGCCGGGCAAAAGTCCAGCAGACGATCGAGAGCAGCGCGATCCCGCAGGCCAGCGCCATGAGCGCGGCCATGTTCCGCCAGTCCGGGTCCGCCATGCCGAGGCTGGAGAGCGCCTCGCGCTGACGCTCGGAGTTGTAGCCGAGCACCCATTGATCCCAGGCGTTGTTGACCGCCTCCCAGCGGTATCGCAGGGAGGTCAGCCAATTCTTGTCGAAGCGCATCAGGATGGGCAGCGCCCCGTTTTCCGGCAGAGCGGCCTCGATGCCCTCCTCGATGCGTGACGGAGCGACGGCGGCGGTCGGGTCGACGCGCCGCCAGCCCTTGCCTTCGAGCCAGATTTCCGCCCAGGCATGGGCGTCCGACTGGCGTACCGTCAGGAAGCCATCGACCGGATTGAACTCCCCGCCCTGGTAGCCGGTGACCACGCGGGCCGGAATGCCGGCGGCGCGCATCAGCACCACGTAGGCGGCGGCATAGTGCTCGCAGAAGCCCCGCCGGGTATCGAACAGGAACGCATCGATCGCGTTCGCCCCGAGTTCCGGCGGTTGCAGCGTATAAAAGAATGCCTCCTCGCGGAAAAGGCGCAGCGCCGCGGCGGAAACCCGTTCCGGGTCGGAAAGCGCCTGCCGCCATGACCGGGCGAGTTCCAGCGCTCGCGGATTGAGTCTGCGAGGCAGGCTCAGCGCCTGTTGCAGCAAGCGCTGGGACTCCTCGCGGTTCACGATGTAATTCGGCGTGGAGCGGAAAGAAAAGCGCGAGCGGAAACGAAGCGGACGGCTGGCCAGGGCCTCGAAGGTCGGCGCCAGCGTGACCTCCTTCGGCAGACCGACCGGAAGGTCGAGCGCCAGCAGCCAGCGCCGGTTGTGAGGCTCCAGAGTGATCGTATAGTCGATCCCCGCGGTTTCCGGCGCTTCGATCAGCAAGGTGCTGGCCGGATCCGGCCTGAAATGGGGAGTGCTCATGAAACTGGTTCGCCAGGTCCGCCCGTCGTAGCTATCGAACGTCGGGCCGCGCCAATACAACTGTGCCCGGCTCGGCGCGTTCGCCGCGAACTGGACGCGAAAGGCCAGCTCGCTCGACAGGATCAGCCTGTTCAGCGAACCGGGCGACATCTGTTCCGAAAGGCCGCTCAAACCGGCGTAGGAATCTCGCGGCATCCCCCACAGCGGCCCCTGCACGCGCGGGAAAAGCAGGAAGAGGATGAGCATGAAGGGCACCGACTGGGCGATCAGCCGCGCCGAATCCCCGAATATCCCGCGGATCGGCCGGGCGCCGCCGTACATTCGCAGGAGCGCCGCCGTCAGCAGGGTGGCCGACGAGAGCAGCCAGACGCCCGTGACGATGTTCTCCGAATGGAAGTAGTGCGTCAGGAGCAGGAAGAAGCCGAGCATGACGAGCACCAGGCCGTCGCGCCGGGAGACCATTTCCATCGGCTTCAAGGCCATGAAGAACACCAGGAGCGCGATGCCGGGATCGCGCCCGAAGAGCGCGCGGTACTGCCAGGCGATTCCGGCGGTTCCGGCGAAGGCCACCATGACCAGCATCCAGCGGGGCGGCAGCCGGCCATTGCGCCGCCACAGCCAGGCGCGCCCGGACAGCATCAGGCCGCAGAAGAGCGACAAGTACCACGGCAGATGCTCGGCGTGCGGCAGCGTGGTGGCCACGGCCACGGCCAGCAGCCAGGGAATAGCGCCATGTTCCAGCAAGACGCGGGAGCCGGCCGGCGCGCGCCGACGCCACGGCAGGCGGAAGCGCGGCGTTTCAGGCATGGAGGGCCAGCGCTTCCAGGCAAGCATCGCGGTGAGGCGGGCCGCAATCCGGGGCGATCGTCCGGCCCGGCAGACGCAGACCGTAACGGAATCCCTCCCGTTCGGCGGCCAGCACCCAGCCGGCCAGCAGGGACAAGCGCGTTTCGACGTCCCGCGCGCGCGACGAGGCCGTCTCCCAATCGAGCCACAGTTCCTCCGCCGCGCCGCCGTCGAACTGCTTGACCAGCAAGGGGCGGTGCTCGACGTCGCGGGCGACCGCCTTCCAGGCGATGTGGCGCGGCGAATCGTTCGGCTGGCGTTCGCGCAGACCGGAAAAATCTTCCTGTCCGCCGCCTCCCCGGCGGCCCGCCGCCTCCCGGCCGGACGAAGCCGGCGGCAGCGGCGCCGTGAGCGGCCTGGGGTAAACCAGGCAGGACAGAGGCGGATACGGATAGCTCCAGGCGTAAAACAAGCCCAGCGGGTAGCGCGAAGCGAGGGTCACGTGACCGGGATCCAGGCGTCCTCTGCGAATGGCGAGGCAGGGAATGGCGACGGACACCCGCTCATCCGGCGGAACGTTCAGCGTGACCCGTGGATTCTTGCCGATCGCCAGTTCCAGCGCGTGACGCGCTTCCGGCCGGGGATTTTCGACGTGCAGGGTAAAATGCGCGGTCTCGCCGGCGAAGACGGGTTCCGCCCGTCCCGGGCCGATGGACAGGCCGAGCAGATTGCGGAAAGTGTGGATCATGGTCACCATGCCCAATCCGGCGAGCAGGAAGACCAGGGCATGGCCGAGGCTGAGGTTATAGTTGATGGCGCCGATCAGCATCGTACACAGAACCAGGCCGTAGAGCATTCCCGCCCCCGTGGGCAGAATGAATATCCGGCGTCTGGAAAGCGTGACGGGCAAGCGTTCGTCGCGTCTCAGGCCGAACATCCACCGCGCGAGCATTGCGAACGACTGCCGCGGGTTCATGTGACGGGCACGGAATGGATCAGGGCAACGATGTCTTCGAGCCGGGCGTAGCCGGCGCCGTCCGCCAATCGCAGCCGGTGGCGGGCGACGCCCGGCAGGACGACCTGCACGTCCTCCGGCATGACCATTCGCCGACCGCCGATGAAGGCCCAGGCGCGGGCCATCGAAAGCAAGGCCAGCGCGGCGCGCGGGCTGAGTCCGTGGATGAAGCGCGGGCTGGTTCGCGTCGTCTCGACCAATGCCTGCACGTAATCGAGCAAGGCCGGCGCCGCATGGACTTCCCCGGCGGCCTGTTGCAAGGGCGCGATCCCTTCCGGCGTCAGCGAAGCCGTGAGTGTCGGCAGGGCCTCGCGGCGTCCCCCGTTCTCGAGCAACAGCCGTTCGGCGTCGCGGTCGGGGTAACCGAGTTCCAGGCGCAGCAAGAAACGGTCGAGTTGAGATTCCGGGAGAGGGAAAGTACCGATCTGTGTCGACGGATTCTGCGTAGCGATCACGAAAAACGGCTCGGGCAACGGGCGGGTCTCGCCGTCGACCGTCACCTGTCGTTCCTCCATGGCCTCGAGCAAGGCGCTCTGTGTTTTCGGCGTGGCCCGATTGATTTCATCGGCGAGCAGAACCTGGGAAAAGATAGCGCCGGGAAGGAAGCGGAAAGCATTCCTTTCGCGGTCGTAGATCGAAACGCCGATGACGTCGGCGGGCAGCATGTCACTCGTGAACTGGATGCGCGAAAATCGCAGACCGAGCAATCGCGCCAATGCCTGAGCCAGAGTAGTCTTGCCGACACCGGGCAAATCCTCGATCAGCAGATGGCCGCGCGCCAGCAGACAAGCCAGAGCCAGGCGCACCTCCCTATCCTTGCCGAGGATGACGTGGTTAGCGGCCGTGATGATATCCGCAAGGCAAGAACGCGAAAAGGCGGAAAGCGGATCGGCCTGAGCGCCCCGTACCGGGCGAGAAACGAAAAACCGCGCGTCCGGCGTCTCCATGATCTGTCCTCTCAAGCCTCTGTCCTCTGAACCCCGAGCGCCCGGTTTCTCATCCATCCCGGCAGCCGATCTATCTTCTGTCCTCTGGCACTGTCCTCTCGAGATTCTGTCCTCTGGCACTCTGTCCTCTCAAGCCTCTATCCTCTGAACCCCGATCACCCGGTTTTTCGTCCACCCCGGCGCGAAGCGCCCAAGCCAATCTGTCTTCTGTCTTCTCAAACCTCTATCCTCTGACCCCTGATCACCCGGTTTTTCGTCCACCCCGGCGCGAAGCGCCGCAAACTCACCTGTCTTCTGTCTTCTCAGGATTCTGTCCCCTGGCACTCTGTCTTCTCAAACCTCTGTCCTCTGAAACCGCCAGCCGGTCCCCCGAGGCCCGTCTTCCAGCACGATGCCGGCGGCGGCGAGTTCCTCGCGGATCCGGTCGGCTTCGGCGAAGTCTTTCACCTTCTTGGCCGCCAGACGCGCCGCGATCAGGCGCTCGATCCTTTCCACCGGAAGCCCCCCCTCCCCCGCGCCGCCCGCCGGCATCGCCTGGAGAAATTCCCGGGCGCCTCGCCCGAGCAAGCCGAGCACGCCGCCCAGCGCGCGCAACTGCCCGGCCAGTTCTGGCGATCGGCGGCGATTGACCTCGGCTGCCAGCTCGAAGAGCGCGGCGCAGGCTTCGGGAGTGTTGAAATCATCGTCCATCGCGTCGCGGAAACGCCGGGCGTGCGCCTCGTTCCAATCGACGGGAAGCTCCCCCGCCTCGGCCGCCTCGAGCGCCACGTAGAGCCGGGACAAGGCGCCACGCGCGTCGTCGAGGTGCCTGTCCGAGTAATTGAGCGGACTGCGGTAGTGCGCGCGCAGGATGAAGAAGCGCACGACCTCGGGATCGTACTTCTTGAGCACCTCGCGGACGGTGAAGAAATTGCCGAGCGATTTCGACATCTTCTCATCGTCGACGCGCACGAAACCGTTGTGCATCCAATAGTTGACGAAGCCGCCGGGATGCGCCCCCTCGGACTGCGCGATTTCATTCTCGTGATGCGGAAACTGGAGATCCTGCCCGCCGCCGTGAATGTCGAAGGGCTGGCCGAGGAGTTCCGAACTCATCGCCGAGCATTCGATGTGCCAGCCTGGCCGGCCGCGGCCCCACGGCGATTCCCAGAACGGCTCGCCTTCCTTCGCGTGTTTCCACAGGACGAAATCCAGGGGATCCTGCTTGGCCTGATCGACGTCGACGCGCTCGCCGGCACGCAGATCGTCGAGCGACTTACCGGACAGCCTGCCGTAACCGGGAAACTTGCGCACGGCGAAGTTGACGTCGCCCTCCCCGGTCCTGTAAGCGAGTCCATTCCTTTCCAGCTGGCCGATCAAGCGCAGCATCTGCGCCACGTAATCGGTCGCGCGCGGCTCATGCTCGGGCCGCTGGACGCCGAGCGCGGCGGCATCCTCATTCATGTAAGCGATGAAACGCCTGGTCAATTCACCGATGCTTTCCCGGTTTTCCTGGGCGCGCCGGATGATCTTGTCGTCGATGTCGGTGACGTTACGCGCGTAGGTCACGGAAAAACCGCTGGCGCGCAGCCAGCGCCGCACCATGTCGAAGACGACCAGCACGCGCGCGTGCCCCAGATGACAATGATCGTACACGGTCATGCCGCAGACGTACATGCGAACCTTGCCGGGTTCGATGGGGACGAACGCCTGTTTTTTCCGTGTCAGGGTGTTGTAGATTTTCAGCATTTTCGACGGACGCGCCGCGCCATGAAACGGCCGGCAGGGGGCGCGTCTTGGGATTCGGAAGGCTTCTTGCTAGAATTCCGGGGGTTGAAAAGAGACCCGAGTATAACATAGCGATGCTTCCGACCTTGCCGACGTTCTCGCGGACACGTTTTCCGCGCCTGATGGCGGGCGCCGTTCTGGCGCTCCTGATCTCCTCCTCCGCGCACGCGCAGACGCTCGCGGACGTTCAAGTCCTGATGAAAGAAGGGAAGCTGCCCCAGGCGCTGACGCGGATCGACCGCTACATCGCCGCGCAGCCGAAAGACGCCCGGGGGCCCTTCACCAAGGGGCTGATTCTCAGCGAAATGGGACGTCCGCGGGACGCGATCGAGGTTTTTTCCGGCCTCACCGAAAATTTCCCCGAGCGGCCGGAGCCGTACAACAATCTGGCCGTCCTGTACGCCCGGCAGAAGCAATACGGCAAGGCGCGAGCCGCGCTCGAAATGGCCATCCGCGTCCATCCGGGCTACGCCGTCGCCCACGAGAACCTTGGCGACGTCTATGCCCGGCTCGCCAGCCAGGCCTATGCCAAGGCGCTGCAACTCGGATCGGCGAGCGAGGCCACGCAAGGCAAGCTGGAGATAGCCCGGGAACTCGTCAGGCTATCGACCGGGGAAGGGGAAGGAGAAGGGGAAGGCCGCGCGGCGCGGCGAAAAAGCGGAGCGGAAAGCGGGAAATCCGCGTCCCCGCCCCTGGGGACGGATCTCGGACCGGAGTTCGTCACACGATGATCCGCCGTGCCGCCGTGGCACCGTGATCTTGCGCGTTTCGTGGTGACGGTGACGCGCGAGGCCCTCAGCAATCCTCGTCGCCGTCGTGGACGTGTCCGTGCGCGATTTCCTCGGCGCTTGCCGGGCGCACCGCGATCACCGTGCAGGTAAAGATCAGCGCCATGCCAGCCAGCGGGTGGTTGCCGTCGAGCACGACCCGATCGTCGGCGATTTCCGTGACGCGATAGATCAGCGCGTCATCCTCGTGTCCATCCTCCGGCAGTCCCTCGAACTGCATACCGACCTGGAGTTCCCGGGGAAAATCCTTGCGTGGCTCGATCTCGATCAGATCGGCGTCGTACTCGCCGAAGGCCTCGTCCGGCTGCATCTTGACCGCCACCGTTTCCCCGATCTTCTTGTCCTGGAGCGCCTCCTCGATCATCGGAAAGAGGTCGTCGTAGCCGCCGTGCAGATAGACCAGGGGTTCCTGGCCGGCGTCGACCAGTTCGCCATCGGGGTCGGTGACCTTGTAATCGAGCGTGACGACGGTATTTTTGGCAACTTGCGTATTCATGGATTGAGTTCCTTCACCACGCGCAGGATTTCCAGCGCGTGGCCCTTGGCGTTGCTCCCGTAGAACGCGAAACGGAGGACGCCCTGTTTATCGATGATGAAGGTCGAGCGGACGATGCCGTACTTCTTCACCCCGTCGACCTCCTTCGGTTGCCAGACGCCGTACTGTTTGCAGACGCGCCCGTCGGAATCCGACAGCAACCTGACCGAGATGCCGTGCTTGTCGCGGAACGCGGCGTGGCTGAGGCAATCGTCGCGGCTGATGCCGAAGACGGCGCAGTCTCGTCGCGTGAATGCGTCCTCGTGATCGGAGAAATCGGTGGCTTCCAGTGTGCAGCTCGGCGTGCCGTCTCTCGGGTAAAAGAACAGGATGAGGTGATTCCTGCCGCGATAGTCGGCGATATCGACCGTATCCATATCCGCGTCGGGGAGGACGAACGTCGGTGCCGCGTCTCCTGCTTTCAACATGTTGCCTCTCCTCAAAGACCCCGCCTCGTCGCCGCGATGCGACCGCGTGGTCGGATTGTATTTCAGAGGATAGCGGTTTGAGAAGACAGTTTCAGAGGATAGAATCTTGAGAGGACAGAAGACAGGTGAGTTTGCGGCGCTGTCGCGCCGGATAAAATGGAAAAACCAAGCGCTCGGGTTCAGGGGACAGTTCCAAGGAACAGACGACAGA
>JAITAJ010000203.1 GCA_031284185.1 Accumulibacter sp.
CTGTCCTCTGAACCGCACCCGGTTTTTCCATCCCCCCCCGGCGCGACAGCGCCGCAAGCTCATCTGTCTTCTGTCCCCTATCCTCTGTCCTCTGAAACTGTCTTCTGTCCTCTCAAATATCTGTCTTCTGACACATCGCCCGTCCCATTTTCATTTTTTCGTGTTCCATCCGCTCGAAGCGGCGTAAACTGCGTCATTGCGGTGGAACAGACAATGGAAAGAGGGGGGGATTCAGAAAACAGCTTTCGAGGACAGAATCCAGAGGACAGCGGCTCGAGAGGACAGAAAAACGCATCCTTCGGTTTTCCGTCCCCCACTCGGCGCGAAGCGCCCAATCTAACCTGTCTTCTGTCTTCTCAAGCCGCTGTCTTCTGGAACTGTCCTCTGGAACCGTCTTCTGACAAATCTGCCAATTTGGAGGGCCAATGCCCGTGTCCAGGATCATCACGCGAATTTTCGTTGCCGCCGGCCTCGCGGTACTCGGCTACTTTTTCCTTTCGCTCGTCTCGACCATCTCGCAGCTCGCCGGTTTCGCGGATCGCTTGTCTCCGGGGAGCGCCGCCTGGGTCTTCTGGGGCCTGATCCTGCTTTTTTCCGGGCTTCTGCTGACGCCCGTCTATCTCTATTCCCGGCTCTCGGCGCTTCCGGTTCCGCCGTCCGGCGAGGATCCCGACGCCGTGGAATCCTTTCTCGGCGCGCTGCGGGAACATCTCAGGGACAACCCGCGTCTTTCGGACATGGAACTGACCTCGAACGAAGAAGTTCCGCTCGCCTTGTCGAGACTCGGAGAGATGGCGGACGTCGTGGTGAAGCGCACGGCGAGTACCGTCTTCGTCAGCACCGCGGTCATGCAGAACGGACGCCTCGACGGATTGTTCGTCCTGGCAAACCAGTTGCGCCTGGTGTGGCGGATCGCGTCGATCTATCACGGCAGGCCCTCGCCCCGCCAGATGCTCTCTCTTTACGGCAACGTCGGAGCCAACGTGTTGATCGCCGACAACCTCCAGGAGATCGATTTCGCGGAAATCGCCACCCCCGTCGTTGCCTCCATCTTTCCGTCGATCAAGGGCGGCATTCCCGGCTTGCAGGGCGTATCGACGCTGCTGGTGAACAGCTTGTCCAACGGCGCGGCGAACGCCTTCCTCACCTTGCGCGTCGGGCTGATCACCAAGGCTTACTGCGCGGCATTGTCGGCGCCGATGGAAGGCGGCGTGCGCAGGTCTTCGACGACGGAAGCGCTGACGCTGGTCGCCGGCATCGTCAGGGAACAGGGCGGGCGAGTCGCCGAAAAATCATGGCAGAGGGTCCGGGATACCTTCACCGAGGCGACCGGGGCAACGGTTCAGGGCGTCAAGGGCGCCTTGCGGAGAACGGCCGGCGCGACCATCGAAACGGCCAGGACGGTGAGCGATACTTTCGGCGGCGGTGTGCGCTCGATCAAGGACATGATGGGAAAGTGAGCGAAAATGAAACGCCGCGATTTCGTGCTGTTCGGAATTTCAGGAATTGCGCTCGCCGCTTGCGGAGGGCGCCGGAAGCTCGACGCGCTTCCGCCGGGCAGCCGGGTGCTGGCCTTCGGCGACAGCGTCACGCATGGCACCGGCGCCGGCCCCGGAGAGGATTGGCCGACGCTGCTCGGCGAGTCGACCGGCTGGCGGATCGTCAACGCCGGTGTGCCGGGCGACACGGCGGAGGCGGGCAGACATCGCATCCGTCCGCTTCTCGACGAGCACGGGCCGGCGCTGGTCATCATCGAGATCGGCGGGAACGATTTTTTGCGCCAACGCCAGGAAGACGCCGTGAAACAGGATTTGAGGGCATTGATCGAGGACGCGCGTTCCTCCGGCGCGCAGGTCGTCCTGATCGGCGTGCCAAGTTTTTCCCTGTTGGCCGTGTTTACCGGAAAGGCGAAGGATTCCGCCCTCTACGGCGAACTCGGCAAGGAGGAGAACGTTCCCGTCATCGCGGATGTTTTTTCCGACGTTCTGTCACGGCCCGAACTGTGCGCCGATAGGATTCATCCCAATTCAGCCGGGTATCGGCAAATGGCGGCGGGGATCCACTCCGCCCTGAAACGGCTGGGTTTGGCGCCTTGATTTTTTTCCCCGCGACGAAGCCGCCGCGACGATCCGGTCTCGATCGTTTCACCGCCCGCCGCGGAAAAGATCGGGATGATTCGCCTCTCAGAACTGGTTTACAACCGGGTTTTTTGCTAGACTCGCGAAGGTTTTTCCGGGTGTTCCCATGCACAGACGATTTTCCAGGTTGTTTGCACTTTCCCGCCGCGCGTTCAGGAATGCGCGGCGTCATCCGTGGCTTCCCGGCGTCATGCCGCGCGTGAGCCTGCAATTTTCCAGATTGTCCGCGCTTGCCCGCCGCGCGTTCGGGAATGCGCGGTGTCATCCGTGGTTTCTCGGCGCCACGCAACGCGCGAGTCTGCAATTTTCCAGATTGTCCGTGCTTGCCCGCCGCGCGTTCGAGAATCCGCGGCGCCATCCGTGGCTTCTCGGCGGCATGGGAAGCGTGGCCTTGCTTGGGATGGTGACCGCCTCGGCGATCGTATTGCACGTCGACAGCGCGCCGGAACCCGTTCAAACGGTTCTGGAGCAGCTCGTGCCGCTGGCCGTCGTCCCGCTGGATTCCGGCGTCGCCGAATTCACGCATGAAGAGCGTGTCTTGCGTTCGGACACCTTGTCGAGCCTGATTTCCCGCCTGGGGATCAACGATCCCGAAGTGCTTGCCTTCCTGAGCCACGATTCGGACGCAAGCATCGTCGCGCGACAACTGCGCCCTGGGAAAACGGTTACCGCGAAGACCGGCGGTGACGGACGGCTCAATACCCTGTACTTTCCGCTCAACGGCAAGGATGCCATGCTGGTCGTCGAGAGAAGGGACGGCAAGCTCACCGCCAGCGAAAAGACCATGCATCTGGCGACGCAGATTCACGTCAGTTCCGGCGAGATCGTCTTTTCGCTCTTCGGCGCCACGGACACGGCTGGAATCCCGGACGTCATCGCCACGCAGCTCGCGGAAATTTTCGGCAGCGACATCGATTTTCACCGCGATCTGCGCAAGGGGGACAAGTTCTTCGTCGTTTTCGAGCTGCTGACCCACAATGGCCAGTATGTTCGCAGCGGTCGCATCCTTGCCGCCGAGTTCGTCAACAACAATGAAATTTACCAGGCTTACTGGTTCCAGCCGAAAAACGGCAGGGCCGGCTATTACAGCAGCGACGGCAAGAATCTGCGCAAGACCTTTCTCAGGTCGCCGCTGGAGTTTTCACGAGTCACCACGGGTTTTTCAAACGCTCGATTCCATCCCGTGCTGCGGATCACCCGCCCGCACCGGGGGGTCGATTACGGCGCGCCCACGGGGACCCGCATCCGCGCCGTGGCCGACGGCACCGTCGCGTTCGCCGGCTGGCAGAGCGGTTACGGGAATCTGGTCGTTCTCAAGCATCAGGGCAGATATTCGACCGCCTACGGCCACATGAACGGTTTCGCGCCGGAAATACGCAAGGGCGCGCGCGTCATCCAGGGCGATACGATCGGCTTCGTGGGACAAACCGGGCTGGCGACGGGCCCGCACGTCCATTACGAGTTCCGTGTCGATGGACGGCAGATCAACCCGATGGCCGTGTCCCTCCCGGATGCCGTCCCGCTGAACAGCGATCAACTGGCCCGTTTCAGGATAGCGAGCGGCCCGGCGCGCGCTCAGCTCGACCTGGCCAGGCAGGCCAGGAGGATGGCTTCGATCGAATGAGTTTCTGGAAAGTCAGACGGAGAAGGAGGAGCCGCATCCGCAGGTCGAGCTTGCGTTGGGGTTCTTGATGACGAACTGCGCGCCTTCGAGTCCTTCCGTGTAGTCGATTTCGGCGCCGACGAGGTATTGATAGCTCATCGGGTCGACCAAGAGGGTCACGCCGTTCTTTTCCATCGACGTATCGTCTTCGTTGCTCTCTTCATCGAAGGTGAATCCATACTGAAAACCGGAGCATCCGCCTCCCGTGACGAACACTCTCAGTTTCAGGTCGGGATTGCCTTCCTCGTCGATCAACTCTTTGACCTTGCTGGCCGCGCTGTCCGTGAAAATGAAGGGCATCGGCATTTCCAGCGTGTTTTCCACTACGGTATTCATCAATTTTCCTTCCGAACACTTTCAGAGATGAAGACAGAGATCGCGGGTGGAAGTTCAGAGGACGGAAGCCAGAGAAAACAGAAGACAGGCGCTTGCGGCGCTTTGCGCCGGGCGAGGGAGGAAAAACCGAGCGACGGTTTTTTCTGTCTTCTCGAATCTCTGTCCTCCGATCCCCCGGCTCCCCGAAATCAACGCTTGGAGAACTGCTTGCGCCGGCGCGCCTTGTGCAGACCCACTTTTTTCCGCTCGACTTCCCTGGCATCGCGGGACACGAAACCGGCCTTCGACAGAACGGGTTTCAACGTGGCGTCGTATTCGATCAGCGCCCGGGTGATGCCATGCCGCACCGCGCCCGCCTGACCGGATTCCCCTCCACCGGAGACATTGACCAGGATGTCGAAAGCGGATGTCTGATCGACCACTTCGAGCGGCTGACGGACGATCATCCGCCCCGTCACCCGGGAGAAGAATTCATCGACAGGTTTGCCGTTGACCACGATATTGCCGGCTCCGCGCTTCATGAAGACGCGCGCGACGGCGCTCTTGCGGCGCCCGGTGCCGTAATAATAATTTTCAGCCATTTCGACCTCTCAGAGTTCCAGAACCTTCGGTTGCTGCGCCGCGTGCGGATGGTCGCCGCCCGCGTAGCACTTCAGTTTCTTCAGCATGGCGTAACCCAGCGGGCCTTTCGGCAACATGCCCTTCACGGCCTTTTCGAGAATCCGGCAGGGGAAACGCTGCTGCATCTTCTTGAAACTGGTCTCATATATCCCGCACGGGAAACCCGTGTGACGGTAATATATCTTGTCCTCCGCCTTGTTGCCGGTCACGCGCAATTTCTCGACGTTGGTCACGACGATGAAATCGCCGGTGTCCACGTGCGGCGTGAATTCGGGTTTGTGCTTGCCACGCAGGCGGCGGGCAATCTCGGTGGCGAGGCGGCCAAGCACCTTGTCGGTGGCGTCGACCAGCAGCCATTCGCGCTTCACTTCATGCGACTTGGCGGAGAATGTCTTCATTTTCTAAGGCCGTCCTTGTAAGCCTGATAACCGTAAAGCTCCGAATTCTATGGCAAGCCTTCAATCGATGTCAATCAATGTTTAATATCACGCATCCGACACACGCGAAAGGAAAACACGGACATGGATTGCAAAGTCAGCTGGATCAATGATGGAGGCATGTCGTTTCTCGCCCAGACCGGGAGCCGGCACGCCGTGGTCATGGATGGCGCTCCCGAGGCCGGTGGCCGCAATCTGGCGCCCCGCCCCATGGAAATGCTGCTGCTGGGGACGGGGGGATGCACGGCGTTCGACGTGGTGAGCATCCTGAGAAAGGGGCGACATGCCGTCACGGGCTGCGAGGTCAGCCTGCAGGCCGAACGCGCCGAAACGGACCCCAAGGTCTTCACCCGGATTCATTTCCATTTCAGGGTCAGCGGCAAGCGGCTCAAACCGGAAGCCGTCGCCCGCGCGATCGAGCTGTCCAAGGAAAAATATTGTTCCGCTTCCATCATGCTGGGCAAGACGGCGGAAATCACCCATGACCTCGAAATCGTCGAGGACTGAAGGGAGCGGGAAACGCGCGGCGTTCCGGGGGGCGTGGCCGTTCCCGGCCCGCCGCTTCCGAAGCGCCGGCGGCGCGCCTCATCCCCCGTAACGGAGGGCGCGGATCGCGTCCTCCGGCGTCATGATCGTCTTCTGGCCGATGGCGCAGAAATAATCGGCGAACAGCGCGACGTGATGCGAATTGTTGCCTCCCTGAATCCTGATCCACTTGTCGCTTCGCGCCTTGGACCACGTCCTGTCGGGCCGGCCGAACGCATAGGCCCGGCGTTCCCCGGTGGCGCATCGCATTCCCTCGAAGCTGACGTTCCGCGCGCCCGAGGGGCTGATCACGACGAGCGAGTAGCGGATCGTTCCGTCGCTGTCCACCGAGATCGATTTTTCGTCGATCGAAAAATGCGTGCCGCGTACCGAGCCGACCGTGAACGGGATCAGATTCTCGGGTTCGGGAAACGCGGGCAGGTGGACTTCGGCCTCTCGCCGCGGCGTTCCATCGGGTTCGTCGTCGAGGAGGAAGGCGGAAAAAACCGCTCCCGGCGAAACCGAAAGCACGCCGAAGGCGATGAAGACCCGCATGAGATGGCGGCGCGCCGCAAGTGTCGCAAACATGATTCCCCCTACTCGTTGTGCTCGGTTTCCATTTTTTCCGCGCCATGCCGGTCAGGCTCGCGCCGCCCGCGGCGATGGTCGGATTCGAGAAAGCGCGCCAGCTCACTCAGCGCCTGCTCGTAAACCTGACGCTTGAACTCGATGACCGAATCAAGCGAGACCCAATAGGTGTTCCATCGCCAGGCGTCGAATTCGGGATGATCCGTCGCGCGCAGGGAAACGTCGCTGTCGCGCCCGATCAGGCGCAACAGGAACCAGATCTGTTTCTGTCCACGGTAACTTCCGCGCCATTCACGCTTGACCCAATAAATCGGCACATCGTAACGCAGCCAGTCCTTCGTTCTGCCAAGGACGCTCACGTGCTCCGGACGCAACCCGATTTCTTCGTGGAGTTCCCGGTACATGGCCTGCTCGGGATTTTCCCCGCGCTTGATGCCCCCCTGCGGAAACTGCCATGAGTGCTCACGAATTCGTTTACCCCAGAAAACCTCGTTTTTCGCGTTACACAG